>NZ_JBHWGD010000038.1:0-6714 GCF_042733235.1 Kitasatospora sp. NPDC059722 | reverse complement strand
CGCCGCGGCCCGCGACGCTAGGGGGGGCGGGGAACACCGCGCCCGCCCCGGCCCACTCGGTGACCGGGGGGGCCGGGCCGGTCTGGGCGTGTCCCGCGCCCATGTCCGCCGGTGCGGCGATCACCCGGTCGAGCGGTCACCCGACATGACCATCCCGGACGATCGTTTCGCCCCGCACCTACGGTGGTCCGTCATCCCCGAAGGGGGGAGCTCAGAGCGCGACGCCGTGCGCCCGGAGGTAGGCGACCGGGTCGATGTCCGAGCCGTACTCCGGCCCGGTGCGGATCTCGAAGTGCAGGTGCGGGCCGGTCACGTTGCCGGTGGCACCGGACAGGCCGAGCTGCTGGCCGACGGTCACGGACTGGCCGACCGTCACGCCGATCGAGGACAGGTGCGCGTACTGCGCGTACTTGCCGTCGGCGAGCTGGATCTCGACCTCGTTGCCGTAGGCACCGCCGTTGTCGGCCTTCACCACGACGCCGTTGGCGACGGCGCGCACCGGGGTGCCGGTGGAGGCGACGAAGTCCTGGCCGGTGTGGTGGCCGGAGGCCCACATCGCGCCGGCGACGCCGTACGCCTCGCCGAGCACCGGGTTGGCGAGCGGGGCGACGTAGCCGGAGGCGGCGGCGACCGGAGCGGCGGCCGGAGCCGGCGCGGGCTGGGCCACGGTGGCCTGGACCTGCACCTGGGCACCCGGGGTGGTGGCCTCGGTCCGGACCTGCACCTGCGGCTTGGCGGCCGGGGCGGCGGGCTTCTGAGCGGGAGCGGCCGGGGCGGCCGGGGCGGCCTGGGCCGCGATCGCGAGCGACTGACCCGGGAAGATCAGGTTCGGGTTGGCGCCGACCACGGAACGGTTGTGCGCGTACAGCGCCTGCCAACCGCCCTCGACGTGCTTGGCGTCGGCGATCTTCGAGAGGGTGTCACCGCTGACGACCCGGTAGGAGGCGTCGCCCTGGGCGGCGGCCGGAGCGGCCGGGGCCGAGGCCGCGGCGACCGGAGCGGCGGGGGCGCCGGGGGCGGTGTGGGCCTGGGCGCTCATCGCGGTGACGAGCGGGAGGGCGAAGGAGACACCGGTGACGGCGGTCGCGATGCCGATGCGGGCGGCGCGGGGCAGGGTGATACGACGAGCCTGAGCAGGCATGGAAGTTTCCTCTCCGACGCCTGCGAGGTGAGCTGTCGGGTTCGGGCTGGAGTTGCCCGGCCGCATGCGCGGCTTCACCCCGAGCCGGCCCTGGAACTTCCGCGCAAACAGCGCGAATTCCGGTCCGGCGACTTACCTGTGGGTCCCCCGCTCCTGCCGTACAGAGTTCAGTGCGAGCCACCGGGCAGCGGCAGGACTCGGCGTTCCACCCGGTGGATCCGTCCGGGCTGGCCGGTCGGTCGCTGAACTAAAACTCATCCGTCCGGGTGAAGCAATGTCGATCTCTTGAACCCGCAACAACCCCACCCGCCACGATGACGCTCCGAATGATCCGGAATACGGTGCGTGCACAATCCATTCACTGCCCGCAGCGGATCAACGACCCTCCGCCGACGAGCCGACCCCTCCGTGACCACACGATCACCCACCGCACCCCCCGGACGCACCACCGGTGACCCTTGTCACGTGCACCCCGCCGGGCGGAGGATCGGGCCGTGGCCACAACCAACGCCGGCTCCTTGCGCCTGGGCACCGCGCAGGGACGCTGGGTCCTCCTGGCAACAGTGCTCGGCTCCAGCATGGCGATGCTCGACGGCACCGTGGTGAACGTCGCCCTGCCCCGCATCGGCACCGACCTCGGCGCCACCCTCGCGTCCCTGCAGTGGACGCTGAACGCCTACCTGCTGACGCTCGCCGGGCTCATCCTGCTCGGCGGCGCGCTCGGCGACCGCTACGGCCGGCGCCGGGTCTTCCTGCTCGGCGTGGTCTGGTTCGCCGTCGCCTCCGCGGCCTGCGCCGCCGCGCCGAACATCCAGGTGCTGATCGCCGCACGCGCCGTCCAGGGCATCGGCGGGGCGCTGCTGACGCCCGGTTCGCTCGCCATGCTCCAGGCGGTCTTCCACCCGGACGACCGCTCGGCCGCGGTCGGCCTGTGGTCCGGCCTCGGCGGCGTGTCGGCGGCCGTCGGCCCGTTCGTCGGCGGCTGGCTCGTGGACGGCCCCGGCTGGCGCTGGATCTTCCTGCTCAACCTGCCGCTCGCCGCCGCCGTGATCGCGGTCGCCACCCGCTACGTCCCCGAGAGCCGGGACGAGAGCGCCACCGGCCGCTTCGACGTGCTCGGCTCGGTGCTCGCCGCCCTCGCGCTCGGCACCTTCACCTACGCGCTGACGGCGGGCGGCGAGGGCCTGTCCCCCGTCGTCTGGGTCACTGGCGTGCTCGGGCTCGTGCTCGGCGCGGCCTTCATCGTCGTCGAACGCCGCGCCCCCGAACCGATGCTGCCGCTCGGGCTGTTCTCCTCGCGGCTGTTCACCGCCGTGAACCTCGTCACCCTCTGCGTGTACGCGGCGTTCAGCGGCGTCTTCTTCCTCCTGGTCGTCCAGCTGCAGATCGTCGCCCGCTTCTCGCCGCTGGTGTCCGGCCTGGCCCTGGTGCCGATCACCGTGCTGATGCTCGCGCTGTCCTCGCGCGCCGCGCGGCTCGGCAAGCGGATCGGCCCGAGGATCCCGCTGACCGTCGGGCCGCTGCTGTGCGCCGCCGGGGTGCTGCTGATGCTGCGCGCCGGCGCCGGCTCCTCCTACTGGGCGGACGTCCTGCCCGCCGTCACGGTGATGGGCTGCGGCATGACGCTGCTGGTCGCTCCGCTGACGGCGACCGTCCTCGCGGCCGTCGAGGTGCGGCACGCGGGCATCGCGAGCGGGGTCAACAACGCCGCCGCCCGCGCGGCCGGCCTGCTCGCGGTCGCGGCCCTCCCGGCCCTGGCCGGCCTGAGCGGCGACGCGTACCGGGTGCCGGCCGCGGTCGACAACGCCTTCCACACCGCGATGCTGATCTGCGCCGGGCTCCTGACGGCCGGCGCGATCACCGCGTTCGCGACCATCCGCGGCAACGTGCTGGCCCCCGAGGACCACCCGGTCGCGGAGCCGGACACCGAGTGGTGCTGCGGCACGACCCCGCCCCTCGACCCCGGCCACGTCCACACGCACGAGGGCCCCGCCACCGGTCCGGCAGCAGGGCCCTCAAAAACCTGACGCTGCGTCAGAGAATGTCACCGGGGGCGTACTTGGCCGCCTCCGGGTAGGCCGCGGCGACGGCCTCGACCAGCCGGACGACCTCGGCGACCTGCGCACCGGCCGCGCCGGTGAACGAGAGCCGGTCGGCCAGCAGCGCGTCCAGCGCGGCGCGGTCCAGCGGGATCCGCTCGTCGGCGGCCAGGCGGTCCAGCAGCTCGTTCTCGCGGGCGCCGGCGCGCATCGCGAGCGCGGAGGCGACGGCGTGCTCCTTGATGACCTCGTGCCCGGTCTCCCGGCCGACACCCGCGCGCACCGCGCCCATCAGCACCTTGGTGGTGGCGAGGAACGGCAGGTAGCGGTCCAGCTCGGCCTCGACGACGGCCGGGAAGGCGCCGAACTCGTCGAGGACGGTCAGGAAGGTCTCCAGCAGGCCGTCGAAGGCGAAGAACGCGTCCGGCAGCGCGACCCGGCGCACCACCGAGCAGGAGACGTCGCCCTCGTTCCACTGGTCGCCGGCCAGCTCGCCGGTCATCGACGCGTAGCCGCGCAGGATGACGGCCAGGCCGTTGACGCGCTCGCACGAGCGGGTGTTCATCTTGTGCGGCATCGCGGAGGAGCCGACCTGGCCCTCCTTGAAGCCCTCGGTGACGAGCTCGTGGCCGGCCATCAGGCGGATGGTCTTGGCCAGGCTGGACGGCGCGGCGGCGAGCTGGACGAGGGCGGTGAGCACCTCGAAGTCCAGCGAGCGCGGGTAGACCTGGCCGACGCTGGTGAGCACGTTCTCGAAGCCGAGGTGCCCGGCGACCCGGCGCTCCAGCTCGGCCAGCTTCTCGGTGTCGCCACCCAGCAGGTCCAGCATGTCCTGCGCGGTGCCGACCGGGCCCTTGATCCCGCGCAGCGGGTAGCGGGCGATCAGCTCCTCCAGGCGGCGGAAGGCCACCAGGAGCTCGTCGGTGATCGACGCGAAGCGCTTGCCCAGCGTGGTGGCCTGCGCGGCGACGTTGTGGGAGCGGCCGGCCATGACCAGCTCGGAGTGCTGCGCGGCCAGGCTCGCCAGGCGCACCAGCACGGCCACCGTGCGGTCGCGCACGTGCTCCAGCGACTGGCGGACCTGCAGCTGCTCGACGTTCTCCGTCAGGTCCCGCGAGGTCATGCCCTTGTGGATCTGCTCGTGCCCGGCGAGCTCGCTGAACTCCTCGATGCGGGCCTTCACGTCGTGGCGGGTGATCCGCTCACGGGCGGCGATCGAGCCGAGGTCGACCTGGTCGATCACCCGCTCGTAGTCGGCGACGGCGTTCGCCGGCACCTCGACGCCGAGGTCCTGCTGGGCCTTCAGGACGGCGAGCCACAGGTGGCGCTCGAGGACCACCTTGTGCTCGGGGGACCAGAGCTGGGCCAGGGTCGCCGAGGCGTACCGGGAGGCCAGGACATTGGGGATCTGGGGCTTCGCGCTCACGCTTCGCAAGCCTAACAGCCGAGGTCACGCCCACTGCAGCCGACGGCGCGCTACGCCCGTAGAGCCCTGGCGCTACTGCGCGCCGCCCGTCCGGCCTGCCAGCACCGGCAGCACCTGCGAGCAGATCGAGTGCAGCGCGACGCGCTGCTCGTCCGTCATCGCCTCGAAGGCCTGGTGGGTGCGCGCCATCTCGCCGCGGATGCGGGTCAGGATGTCCCGGCCCTGCTCGGTGATCACGACGATCTTCACCCGCCGGTCGCCCGCCGCCGCCTCGCGGTGGGCGAGCCCGAGCGACTCCAGCCGGTCGACGATCCCGGTGACGTTCGAGGCGTCGCAGCCCAGCCGCCCGGCCAGCGCGCGCATCGGCACCGGCTCCTGCACCGCGCCGAGCGCCTTGGCCTGCGAGGAGGAGAGCCCGTGCCGGGCCGCGGCCGCCGCGAAGTCCTGGAAGTAGGCGGCACCGACGGCGGCCAACACCTCCATCAGCTCGGCGTTGGTCGGTACGGTCGTCGTCGCTGTCGAACCCATGGGACCAGCGTACGGCCGAGTGCTTCAGCAACTCAAGCTTTGACCACGGCAACCGTCACGGAATCAACCGCTCAGAGCACCAACTGGTCGAACAACCGCCGAAGCTCGGCCTCCGGGTCCGCGGTCAGCCCCGTGTGCACCGGCCCCGGCTGGACGACCGCGCTGCGCGGCGCCGTCAGCCACCGGAAGCGCTGCCCGGGACTGTCCGACGCCGCCGGCCCGGCCTGCGAACCGCCCGCGCACACCGCCTCGATCCCGTACAGCGCCTTCCGGACGCCGTGCACGTCCGCGACCGGGTCCAGCGCCAGCAGCCGGGCCTGGTCCAGGTGGGTGCGCGCGGCCAGGTGCGCGTTCTGCCGGCAGTACAGCAGCACGCCGACGTTGACGCACTCGCCGCGCTCGACCCGCGGCACCGCGCGGATCACGGCGTACTCGTAGTCGTGGAGTTCGACGGTCATGCGGGCACCTCCGGCAGCCAGTCGCGCGGACCGGCCAGTCGAGCGGTCAGCTGGGCGCGGTACGCGGCACGCACCGCGTCCGGCGAGTCGAAGCCCGGCTCGTCCACCAGCCAGACGTCCGGGATCCGCGCCACGGCCTGCTCGACCGCCGCCTCGGCGAGCGGCGCGAGGTCCTTGTCCGCGGCCGCGAGGTCCGGCCCGGAACGCAGCAGCGCGTGGTCGGAGGCGTCGTACGGACGGCGGATCCACGCGGCGGCGCCCGCCCAGTTGTGGTGGAAGATCAGGCTCGCGCCGTGGTCGATCAGCCGCAGCCCGCCGGTGGCGACCAGCAGATTCGGATTCCGCCACGACCGGTCGACGTTGCCGATGAGCGCGTCGAACCAGAGCACCCGCCCGGCCAGGCCCGCGTCGACCTCGAAGCACAGCGGGTCGAAGTTGAGCGCCCCGCTGACGAACGCCATGCCGAGGTTGGTCCCGCCACTGGCCCGCATCTGGTCCTGGACCTGCGGATCCGGCTCGCTGCGCGCGAGCACCGGATCCAGGTCGACGGTCACCAGCTCCGGCACCGGCAGCCCCAGCCGCCGCCCCAGCTCACCGGCCAGCACCTCCGCGACCAGCGCCTTGCGCCCCTGCGCGGCACCGACCCACTTCAACGCGTACAGCCGCCGGTCGTCGGCCTCGACCAGGCCCGGCATCGAACCGCCTTCTCGCAGTGGCGTCACATACCGGACCGCCGTCACCTCAGGAAGCACACCCCCAACCCTATCGGTGCCCCACCCCCCAGTCCCACCCCATCCCCTGCCCCCGTCGCCTCCCCACCCCCACCCCATCCCCCTCGCCTCCCCCTCCCCACCCCATCCTCATCCCCATTCCCTCCTCCCCGCCCAATCCCTCATCCCCATGCCCTCCTCCCCGCCCCTTCCCTCCTCCTCCCCGCCCCTTCCCTCCTCCTCCCCGCCCCTTCCCTCCTCCTCGCCGCACCAATGCACCCACCCCAACCACCCCCCTCCCCCCTCATCCCCCACAGGCGAGAGGGTCGGGCTGCGGGAGGGGGTGGCGGAGGGGGTGGCCGCGGAGAGGGGCGTGACGGGTGATTTTCAGACTGCCAACGGCGAGAACACC
>NZ_JBHWGD010000037.1:35045-86835 GCF_042733235.1 Kitasatospora sp. NPDC059722 | reverse complement strand
GGCCGCCCCGGCCCCGGTGGCGGCTCCCGCGCCGCTCGCCGCCGCGCCCGCCGCACCGCCGGCCCCCAAGGCCGCGGCCCCGGCCGCCCCCGCCGCTCCCGAGGCCACCGGCCCGGAGCTGGTCCAGCTGCGCGGCCCGGCGAAGGCCGTCGCCACCAACATGGACGCCTCGCTGGAGGTGCCGACCGCGACCTCGGTCCGCGCCGTCCCGGCGAAGCTGTTGATCGACAACCGCATCGTCATCAACAACCACCTGCAGCGCGCCCGCGGCGGCAAGGTCTCCTTCACCCACCTGATCGGCTACGCCCTGGTCCAGGCCATCAAGGCCCACCCGGGGATGAACCACAGCTACAAGGTGGAGGGCGGCAAGGCCTTCCTGGTCAAGCCCGAGCACATCAACCTGGGCCTGGCCATCGACCTGGTCAAGCCCAACGGCGACCGCCAGCTCGTCGTCGCGGCCATCAAGAAGGCCGAGACGCTCGACTTCTTCGGCTTCTGGCAGGCCTACGAGGACATCGTCCGCCGGGCCCGCGCCAACAAGCTGACCATGGACGACTTCACCGGCGTCACGGTCTCGCTGACCAACCCCGGCGGCATCGGCACCGTGCACTCCGTGCCGCGCCTGATGCAGAACCAGGGCACCATCGTCGGCGTCGGCGCCATGGAGTACCCGGCCGAGTTCCAGGGCTCCGCCCCGGAGACCCTGTCCCGCCTGGGCGTCTCCAAGATCATGACGCTGACCTCGACCTACGACCACCGCGTCATCCAGGGCGCGGCGTCCGGCGAGTTCCTGCGCGAGATCCACCGCCTGCTGCTCGGCGAGAACGGCTTCTACGACGAGATCTTCGAGTCGCTGCGGATCCCGTACGAGCCGGTCCGCTGGGCCACCGACGTCGCCACCACCCACGACGACGAGGTCAACAAGACCGCCCGCGTCATGGAGCTCATCCACGCGTACCGCGTGCGCGGCCACCTGATGGCCGACACCGACCCGCTGGAGTACAAGCAGCGCAAGCACCCCGACCTGGACGTCGTCCAGCACGGCCTCACCCTGTGGGACCTGGAGCGCGAGTTCGCGGTCGGCGGCTTCGGCGGCCAGAAGATGATGAAGCTCCGCGACATCCTCGGCCTGCTGCGCAACTCGTACTGCCGCACCGTCGGCATCGAGTACATGCACATCCAGGACCCGAAGCAGCGCAAGTGGATCCAGGAACGCCTGGAGAAGCCGTACTCCAAGCCCGAGCGCGACGAGCAGCTGCGCATCCTGCGCCGCCTGAACTCCGCCGAGGCCTTCGAGACCTTCCTGCAGACCAAGTACGTCGGGCAGAAGCGCTTCTCGCTGGAGGGCGGCGAGTCGCTCATCCCGCTGCTGGACGCCACGATCGACGCCGCCGCCGAGCACCGCCTCGACGAGGCCGTCATCGGCATGGCCCACCGCGGCCGCCTGAACGTGCTGGCCAACATCGTCGGCAAGCCGTACGCCCGGATCTTCGGCGAGTTCGAGGGCAACCTGGACCCGAAGTCGATGCACGGCTCCGGCGACGTCAAGTACCACCTGGGCGCCGAGGGCACCTTCACCGGCCTGGACGGCGAGACCATCAAGGTCTCGCTCGCCGCGAACCCCTCCCACCTGGAGACGGTCGACCCGGTCGTCGAGGGCATCGTCCGCGCCAAGCAGGACGTCCTGGACCAGGGCGGCACCACCTTCCCGGTGCTGCCGATCCAGATCCACGGCGACGCGGCCTTCGCCGGCCAGGGCGTCGTCGCCGAGACGCTGAACATGTCGCAGCTGCGCGGCTACCGCACCGGCGGCACGATCCACCTCGTGGTGAACAACCAGGTCGGCTTCACCGCCGCCCCGGCGTCCTCGCGCTCCTCGATGTACTGCACCGACGTGGCCCGCATGATCGAGGCCCCGATCTTCCACGTGAACGGCGACGACCCGGAGGCCGTGGTCCGCGTCGCGCGGCTCGCCTTCGAGTTCCGCCAGGAGTTCCACAAGGACGTGGTGATCGACCTCATCTGCTACCGCCGCCGCGGTCACAACGAGGCCGACAACCCGTCGTTCACCCAGCCGCTGATGTACGACCTGATCGACAAGAAGCGCTCGGTGCGCAAGCTGTACACCGAGGGCCTGATCGGTCGCGGCGACATCACCATGGAAGAGGCGGAGCAGGCGCTCCAGGACTTCCAGGGCCAGCTGGAGAAGGTCTTCGCCGAGGTCCGCGACGCGGCCCAGACGCCGGCCGTCGGCGCCACCGGCAAGCCGGTCGCCGACTTCCCGGTCAGCATCCAGACCGGCATCTCCCAGGAGATGGTCAAGCGGATCGCCGCTTCGCAGGTCAACCTGCCGGAGTGGCTGACCGTCCACCCGCGCCTGTTCCCGCAGCTGCAGCGCCGCGCCGCCTCGGTCGAGGACAACACCATCGACTGGGCGATGGGCGAGACCCTCGCCATCGGCTCGCTGCTCATGGAGGGCCACCCGGTCCGCCTGGCCGGCCAGGACAGCCGCCGCGGCACCTTCGGCCAGCGGCACGCCGTCCTGATCGACCGCAAGACCGGCGAGGACTACACCCCGCTGCAGTACCTCACCGAGGACCAGGCCCGCTACACCGTCTACGACAGCCTGCTGTCGGAGTACGCGGCCATGGGCTTCGAGTACGGCTACTCGCTGACCCGCCCGAACGCGCTGGTCATGTGGGAGGCGCAGTTCGGCGACTTCGTCAACGGCGCGCAGACCATGGTGGACGAGTACATCGCCTCCGCCGAGCAGAAGTGGGGCCAGCACTCGGGCGTCACCCTGCTCCTGCCGCACGGCTACGAGGGCCAGGGCCCGGACCACTCGTCCGCCCGCCCGGAGCGCTTCCTGCAGCTGTGCGCGCAGAACAACATGACGGTCGCCATGCCGACGCTGCCGTCGAACTACTTCCACCTGCTGCGCTGGCAGGCGCACAACCCGCACCACAAGCCGCTCGTCGTCTTCACCCCGAAGTCGATGCTGCGCCTGAAGGCCGCGGCGAGTGCGACCGAGGAGTTCCTGTCCGGCTCGTTCCGCCCGGTCATCGGCGACTCCACCGTCGACCCGGCGCAGGTCCGCAAGGTGGTCATCACCGCCGGCAAGTTCTACTACGACCTGGAGGCGGCGCGCACCGAGCGCGGCGTCACCGACACGGCGATCGTCCGGGTCGAGCGGCTCTACCCGCTGCCGGTGGCCGAGCTCCAGGAGGAGCTGGCCCGCTACGGCGACAACGTCCAGTTCATCTGGGCGCAGGAGGAGCCGGCCAACCAGGGTTCCTGGCCGTTCATCGCGATGAACCTGGTCGACCACCTGCAGGTCGTCATCGGCCGCAGCGCCAACGGCTCGCGCCTGCGCCGCGTCGCCCGCCCGGCGGCGTCGTCGCCGGCGGTCGGCTCGGCCAAGCGCCACGCCGCCGAGCAGCAGGCCCTGATCGAAGAGGTCTACTCGATCTGAGGCCCTGAGCCAGGCTGACGCAACCGGCCCCCGTCCTCCCCTCGCGGGAGGGCGGGGGCCGTTTCGTTTGCGGCAGAACCGTTTCCCCACGATGCCATGTCAAGGTCGCAGCTCTGCAACCAATCGGATACCGGCGTGCCGGGCCCGCTGACGGATCGATAGGTTATGCCTCGCCAGATCGCTGCCCCGGGAGCCCCGTCACCGCGGCCCGGGCCGGTCGGACGACCTCACCGCTCTCCCAGGGGGATGACCCAGATGACCGCCGACACGCCGAGGGACGCCAGCAAGCTCCCGCCGGTCTTCCAGCCGCTGCAGCCCGACGACCCCCGGGAGGTCGGCGGCTACCGGCTCTTCGCCCGGCTGGGCGCCGGCGGCATGGGCCGGGTCTACCTCTCGTACACGCCGGGCGGGCGCCCGGTCGCCCTCAAGGTGGTCCGCCCCGAGTTCGCCGAGGACGGCGAGTTCCGCCGCCGCTTCGCCCAGGAGGTCAGCAACGCCCAGCGGATCCACGGGCTCTACACCGCGCAGGTGATCGACTCCGGCGGCCTGGACTCGGACGCCCCCTGGCTGGTCACCGCGTACGTGCCCGGCCCGTCCCTCCAGCAGGTCGTGCGCGAGAACGGCGCGCTGCCGGTGCGCACCGTCCTGCTGCTGATGGGCGGCATCGCCGAGGCGCTGCAGGCCATCCACAGCGTCGAGGTGGTGCACCGCGACCTCAAGCCCGCCAACGTGCTGGTCGCCGGGGACGGCCCGCGGGTGATCGACTTCGGCATCGCCCGGGCCGCCGACGCCACCGCGCTGACCGGCACCGGCTACCGGATCGGCTCCCCCGCCTTCATGTCCCCCGAGCAGGCCCAGGGCCGCCCGGTCACCCCGGCCACCGACGTGTTCGCGCTCGGCGCGCTGGCCGCGTACGTGGCCGGCGGCGCGGCGCCGTTCGGCGACGGCCCGGACACCGCCGTCCTCTACCGGGTCGTGCACGAGGAGCCCGACCTGGACGCCGTCCCGGCCGACCTGCGCGAGCTGGTCCTGCGCTGCCTGGCGAAGCTCCCGGAGGACCGGCCGACGCCCGCCGAGATCATCCAGGTCGCTCGCAACCACCCGGAGGTCGGCGGGCAGCTGCGGTTCGGCGAGGACTGGCTGCCGCGCCAGGTCAACACCGAGATCACCCGCCGCTCGGACCTGCCCAAGACGCCGCCCACGCCGGTGCCGGCCGTCCCGGCCACCCCGCCGACCCCGATGCCGGCCGTGCCCGCCACTCCCCCGCCGCCGGCCGTCCTCCCGTCGCCCACCGGGCCGACCCACCCGGCCACGGCCGTCACCCACCAGCCGCCCGCGGGCCCCCCGCCCGGCTTCGTGCCGCCGCCGGTCGGCGCGTACGGCGCCCCGCAGCCGCCCACCGAGGCGCCGACCGCCCCGGTGCTCACCTCGCCGCCCACCGTGCAGCTGCGCAGCGAGCCGCCGACCTACGACACCCCGCCGCCCGGCCCGGTGGTCACCGACGTCCCCGAGCCCGCCAAGCCCGAGCCGAAGGCCAAGAAGGGCGGGGTGTCCTGGAAGGCCCTGCTCGTCGTCGCCCTGGTGATGGCGATCGGCGGCACCGCGGGCGGCGTCTTCCTGATGAAGAAGCTGAACGACGGCAAGTCGACCGGCAACCCGCCGGCCGCCGCCCAGTCCCAGAGCCAGTCGGCCGCGCCGCTGCCGACGTCGGGCGCCGTCACCGCCCCGGCCACCGGCGCGAGCCCGTCCTCCGGCAACACCCCGGTGACGGCGCCGACGGGCAAGCCCTCCACGCCCGGCGCCACCGTCTCGGCGCCCGCCCGGCCCAGCGGCTACACCCCGGCACTCGACAAGGTCTCGCTCGCCATCCCCGGCGCCGAGTACACCAGCGACGCCTACCGGATCGACCTGAACGCCGGCAAGGTCGTCCCGCACGACACCAACCTGAAGTGGGGCTTCGGGCTCGGCAAGGCGAACTGCTGCGGCGGCCGGGCGGACGCCTTCTCCGCCTACGGGGACAACGCCTCCGACTTCGCCGTGATCAGCGAGGCCAGCGTCACGCCGGAGCAGTGCGCGAGCGCGATCGACTCCCGCCCGGACACCGACCTCAGCTTCAACCACGTCCCGGCCGGCCGGCTGCTGTGCATCCGCGACCGGGTGACCCAGAACATCGCCGTCGCCGTCGTGGAGGTCGCCGACGCGAGCACCGGGGCCGCCAAGGTGACCATCAGCTCCTGGCGGGCCAACGGCCAGGCCGGTCTATCCTGACCAGGTCAACCCCCATCCGACCGGAGCGAACCGTGTACTTCACCGACCGAGGCATCGAGGAGCTGCAGAACCGGCGCGGCGACGAGGAGGTCACCTTCGAGTGGCTGGCCGAGCGCCTGCGCGAGTTCGTCGACCTCAACCCCGACTTCGAGATCCCGGTCGAGCGGCTGGCCACCTGGCTGGCGCGGCTCGACGACGAGGACGACGAGTGACGCGGTGAACCGCCCGTGAGAGGCCCGGAGGCTACTGCCCTCCGGGCCTCTCGCGTTGTCCCGTAGGGGTGGCCTCAGGGCCGCGTCCGGGCCGGGATCAGGGGCCGAACCGCTTGCTTTTCCCGCCACGCGATATATCGTCTTCAGCAGGGAACGCGATACATCGCGAGTCGCAACGGGAGGCGGCAGAGATGAGCCAGTGGACGGTCGAGGGACCCGACAGCATCACCATCGACGAGGCCGTGCGCACGGTCAGCGTGCGGGTCGTCGACGGCACCGTGAACGTGGTGGCGGCCGACGGCCCGGCCCGCCTGGAGGTCACCGAGCTGCGCGGCGAACCGCTGCACGTGACGCTGGTCGACGGCGTCCTCACGGTCACCTACAAGGACATCAGCAGCTGGGGCGAGGTCGGCGACTGGCTCAAGTCCGCCACCTCGATCAAGAGCTTCTTCGGCTCGCTCAAGAACAAGCGCGTCGCCGGCGTCACCCTGACCGTCCCGGCCGGCACCGAGGTCAAGGTGGGCACCGTCTCGGCCGGCGCCACCGTCTCCGGCTTCGCCGGCCACGTGTCGGTGCAGAGCGCCAACGGCGACGCCACGCTGGTCGGGCTCAGCGGCCGCACCGACGCCAACACCGTCTCGGGCGACGTGGACGCCCAGTCGGTGGGCGGCCAGCTCAAGGTGAACACCGTGTCCGGCCAGCTCACGGTGGTCGCCGGCACGGCCGAGCGGATCCAGGCCAACTCGGTGACCGGCGCCGTCACCCTGGACCTCGACGTGCTCACCCCGGCCGACATCAAGGTCACCACGGTCAGCGGCCAGGTCGCCGTCCGGCTCCCCTCGCTCGCCGACGCCCGGGTCGACGCCGGCTCCACCAGCGGCGACGTCTCCAGCACCTTCGACCAGCTCAAGCTGGGCGGCAGCTGGGGCGCCAAGCGCCTGTCCGGCCAGCTCGGCGACGGCCAGGGCAGCCTCGCGGTGACGACCGTCTCCGGCGCCGTCACGGTGCTGCGCCGCCCGGACGCGGAGGACGAGGAGCCGGTGGTGGTCCGCGAGCTGCCGGCCGGCCCGAGCCTCGACAAGCCCGCCGGACCCGACCTCACCAAGGAGGCGTGAGATGAGCCCCGTCTTCGGCCACGGCCGGCTGCGGCTCTACCTGCTGAAGCTGCTGGACGAGTCCCCGCGGCACGGCTACGAGGTGATCCGCCTCCTGGAGGAGCGCTTCCAGGGCCTCTACGCGCCCTCCGCCGGGACGGTCTACCCGCGGCTCGCCAAGCTGGAGCAGGAGGGCCTGGTCGCCCACAGCACCGAGGGCGGCCGCAAGGTGTACCGGCTCACCGAGGCCGGCCGCACCGAACTGGCCGGCCGCCAGGCCGAGTTGGACGAGCTTGAGGTGGAGATCCACGACTCCGTGACGCAGCTCGCCGGGGCGATCCGCGAGGACGTCCGGGACAGCGCCAAGAACCTGCGCGAGGAGCTGTGGAACGCCGCGAAGGCGGCCCCCAGGCCGGACCGCGCCGAGGACGGGGACCCGTGGGCCGGGCCCTGGGGGGACAAGGAGTCCTGGCAGCGCGCCAAGGACGAGTTCACCCAGTTCAAGCGCCAGGCCAAGGAGCAGGCCAAGCGCGCCAAGGAGCAGGAGAAGGCCGCCAAGGCCAAGGCGAAGGCCGCCGAGGAGGAGGCCCGCCGGCTGCGCGAGCAGTCCAGGGCCGCCCGCACCGCGGCCCAGCAGGAGGCCCTGCGGATCAAGCGCCGGGTCGAGCAGCAGGTGCGCGAGCACGCCGCGAAGGGCGACTGGCCGACCGGGCTGGCCGAGGGACTCTCGGAGCTGACCAAGGGGCTGGCCGGGCTGGCCGACGCGGCCCGCTGGGGCCACCCGGGGGCGGAGGCGCCCGCCGCCCCGGCCGACGAGGTCACGGTGACCAGGATCGACCTGGACAAGGACGAACCGGCCGCCGCCCCGGCCGACCTGCCGCCGTGGGCGGCGACCGACCCGGCCGGCGACCCGGCCCGGGAGCTGGAGCGGCTGCTCGACCGCTTCCGCGACCAGGTCCGCGACGCGGCCCGGGACGGCGGGGTGACGCCCGAGGGGCTCGCCGAGGCGCGCTCGGTGCTCGGCGCGGCCGGCGAGCGGCTCAAGCGGCTGCTCGGCTGAGGCGGGCCGGTCGCACGGCAGGACAGCAGGACCGGACGGGCCCGGCGCTTCTCGGGGGAGAGCGCCGGGCCCGTCCGCACGTCCGGGGACGGGCCGACGGCTCCCGCAGGTCCTGCGGGTCCTACGGGTTGAGGACGATCTTGCCGAAGACGTCGCCCTTGGCGAGCCGGGCGAAGCCCTCCCGGGCCTCGGCCAGCGGCAGCACCGAGTCGATCACCGGCCGGACGCCGGAGGTCGCACAGAGCGAGAGCAGCCCGGCCAGCTCCTCCTTGGTGCCCATGGTCGAGCCGACCACCTTGAGCTCCAGGAAGAAGATCCGGTTGAGCTCGGCGGCCTTCGGGCTGGGGCCGGAGGTGGCACCGGAGATGACGATGGTGCCGCCCGGGCGCAGCGACTTCACCGAGTGCGACCAGGTGGCGGCGCCGACCGTCTCCATCACCGCGTCCACCCGCTCCGGGAGCCGGGCGCCGCTCTCGAACGCCGCGTCGGCGCCGAGCCCGACGGCCCGCGCGCGCTTGGCCTCGTCCCGTCCGGTGACCCAGACCCGCAGGCCGGCCGCCTTGCCGAGGACGATCAGCGCGGTCGCCACCCCGCCGCCCGCGCCCTGCACGAGGACGGTGTCGCCGGGCTTCACCCCGGCGTTCGTGAACAGCATCCGGTAGGCCGTCAGCCAGGCCGTGGGCAGGCAGGCGGCCTCCTCGAAGGTGAGCTCGGCGGGCTTGGGCAGCAGGTTCCAGGTCGGGACGGCCACCCGCTGGGCGAAGGTGCCCTGGTAGCGCTCGGTGAGGATGGACCGGGGCTCGTCCGGTCCCACCCCGTGGCCGGACTGGCCGATCACCGAGTGGAGCACGACCTCGTTGCCGTGCTCGTCGATGCCGGCCGCGTCACAGCCGAGGATCATCGGCAGCCGCTCGGCGGGCAGGCCGACGCCGCGCAGCGACCAGAGGTCGTGGTGGTTGAGGCTGGCGGCCTTCACGGTGACCACGCTCCACCCGGGGCGGGCCCCGGGCTCGGGGAGTTCGCCCAACTCCAGTCCGGACAGCGGGTCGTCGGCGTCGATGCGGGCGGCGTAGGCAGCAAACATGCTCGGGACGATAGCGGCGACGGCCGGGGCCGGGAACCACGCGTGGGTGTGACGCGTGTCCCGGCCCCGGCCGTCTGGTCCCTCGGTCGTCCTGCCGCGCCGGTCACCGGACCGGCCGCCCGGCTCAGATCCGGGCGACGCCCTCGGCGCGCGCGGCCTCGGCGACGGCCTTGGAGACCGCCGGGGCGACCCGGTCGTCGAACGGCGAGGGGATGACCTTCTGCGGGGTCAGCTCGTCGGCGACGACGCCCGCCAGCGCCTTGGCGGCGGCCAGCTTCATGCCCTCGGTGATCCGGCTCGCCCGGACCTGCAGGGCGCCCGCGAAGATGCCGGGGAAGGCCAGCACGTTGTTGATCTGGTTCGGGAAGTCGCTGCGCCCGGTGGCGACGACGGCCGCGTACTTGTGCGCGACCTCGGGGTGGATCTCCGGGTTCGGGTTGGCCATCGCGAAGACGAACGCGCCCTCGGCCATCGTCGCGACGACCTCCTCCGGCACGGTGCCGCCGGAGACGCCGATGAACACGTCGGCGCCGGACAGCGCGTCGGCCAGCGAGCCCTTGAGGCCGGAGCGGTTCGTCAGCGCCGCGATCTCGGCCTTGACGTCCGTCAGGTCGCCGCGGCCCTCGTGAACCACGCCCTTGCGGTCGCAGACCGCGACGTCGCCGATGCCGGCCGCGAGCAGCATCTTGGCGATGGCGATGCCGGCCGCGCCGGCGCCGGAGATGACGGCCCGCAGCGAGCCGACCTCCCGGCCGGTCACCTTGGCGGCGTTCCACAGGGCGGCGGTGGTGACGATCGCGGTGCCGTGCTGGTCGTCGTGGAAGACCGGGATGTCCACGGCCTCCTGCAGCCGGCGCTCGATCTCGAAGCAGCGCGGGGCGGAGATGTCCTCCAGGTTGACGCCGCCGAAGGAGGGCGCCAGCCGGACCACGGTCTCGACGATCTCGTCCACGTCGGTGCAGGCGAGCGCGATCGGCACCGCGTCGACGCCGCCGAACTGCTTGAACAGGATCGCCTTGCCCTCCATCACGGGCAGCGAGGCCTGCGGGCCGATGTCGCCGAGGCCGAGCACCGCGGTGCCGTCGGTGACCACGGCGACGGTGTTGGACTTCCAGGTGTAGTCGTTCACCAGCTCCGGCTGCTCGGCGATGGCCGTGCAGACCCGTGCGACACCCGGGGTGTAGGCGAGGGACAGGTCGTCCGCGTCGCGCACCGGGACGGTCGCCCGGATCTCCATCTTGCCGCCGCGGTGCAGTGCGAAAACGGCGTCGACCGGATCGTCGGTGTCCTGGGTGCTGCTGTGGATGATCTCCGCTGCCACGATGACCTCTTCGTCATTGTTCTGGCGAGGACGCGCGGCCGACGGACGGAGCGACCCCGTCCGGAAACCGGAAACCGGAAACCGGGTACGCCGAAGCGGACCCGGGGGCGGGGTCGGGGCGCTGCGTCGGGCGGCGCCCTCGGATGAGGGTTTTATGGGGTCTTTTAAAAGTCCGCGTCGTACTACCGGGCGAGCGTAAGTCGGACGAAGGCGTCGCACCTGTGCCTTTTCGTCCTCGTCACGAGCAGTTCATCGCCGCGCTGTCGCGTCACGGGCCCGGCTTCGGAAGCGCCGGGCTCCGGCGGCGGCAACGGCGATGACGCACGTACACCCGCAGGAGTGAACGCAGACACGGAGGGGAGCAGGTGTTCCGGATACGGAGCCGCGTGAGGACTTCCGTTCCTGAGCACCCCGAGCCTGTCGGGACTCGGCGGTCTGGTTCGCGTTCGGGGGTCACCCGGTACCGAATTCTGACACACCCGCCCACCGGCCCGGCAGGGCGGGATGACAGGATCGCTTGTCCGCCATCCGCCGTACACCACCACGGCACCCTGGCGACCGCACAGACCTCCCACAGGAGCAACCACCCTCATGCACCACCGCACCCGTTCCCGACGGTCCGCCGTCGCCGGCGCCGCCCTGGCCGCCACCGGAGCCCTGCTGTTGACCGGCTGCAACGACGGCGGACAGGCCGCCGCGAAGGACCCGGTCCAGGAGATCCGCGCCAAGCTCCCGAAGGCCCAGCGCTCCGCGGGCGCGCTGCGCATCGGGATGGACGTGAACTACGCGCCGGTCGAGTTCCGCGGCCCCGACGGCAAGCCGGCCGGCCTGGACCCGGAGATCGCCACCGCGCTGGGCAAGATCCTCGACGTGCGGGTCGAGCTGGTCGACACCCCGTTCGACAAGCTGATACCGAGCCTCCAGTCCAAGCAGTACGACGTCGCGATGTCCGCGCTGAGCGACATCCAGAAGCGCCGCGAGGGCCTGGACGACAGCGGCAAGCAGGTCGGCCCCGGCGTCGACTTCGTGGACTACTTCATCGCCGGCACCTCGATCGTCGTCCCCAAGGGCAACCCCAAGGGCATCAAGACCCTGGACGACCTGTGCGGCCGCACGGTGGCGCTCCAGCAGGGCACCACGCAGGACGAGATCATCACCCGTCAGGTGGCCGTCTGCGCACGCACCGGCCGCCAGCTGACCCCCCACAAGTTCGACAGCGACACCAAGGCGCTGGCCGAGGTCGTCTCCGGCGCCGCGGCGGCCGGCGTCAACGACTTCCCGGTGGCCGCGTACGCGGCGAAGAGCACCGACGGCGGCAGCCGCTTCGAGGTGACGGGCGCGCAGTCCACGTCCAACCCGTACGGGATCGCGTTCCGCAAGGGCGACACCGAGCTGCGCGACACCCTGGCGAAGGCCGTCGACCAGCTCATCCGCAGCGGCGAGTACGACAAGATCCTCGCCAAGTGGGGCGTCCAGGCGGGCGCGGCCCAGAACGCGGTGGTCAACGGCGGCATCTGACGGCGGCGTCCGGCAGCGGCACCCGGTAGCAGCATTCGAAAAAACAGGGGGCGGCGGGCCTCCCGGCGCAGCGCAGAGGGATCTGCATACTTATACGCAGGGTGACAGGGACAAGGGAATCGTCCGAATAGCGGACAGCACGGCCCCTCGTTATCCGATTTTGATCTGAATGAGGGCCTTCCGACCGTCATCAGATGGCAGGATTCCCCCCATCTCGGATCGAGCCGACCACTGGTCGAGGCGGTTCGGTCAACGTCCACCTCGGCGGAGGGTGGCGGAAGCAGTATCCAAGCACCACCCTGGACACCCCCGGTCCAGGCGCACGAACCGGCCCTGCCCGTACGACGACGTACAGCGCCGTGTGTGTACCCGTACAGAGCCGTACGGCCTTGCTGCCCCGGTGCGCCGCTTCCCGCGGCGCGCTCCGCCCGACCTCTCCCTCAGGAGGAGATCCCCCTCATGACCGCCCGTACCCAGCGCACCCGTCTCCTCGCGGCCGGCGCCGTCGCCGCGTCCCTGACCCTCGGCCTCACCGCCTGCGGCAGCAGCGGTTCCTCCAGCGGCTCCTCGGCCGGCGCGAACGCGAGCGCCACGGTCCCGGCCGTGTCCGCCGACCCGTCGCTGGCCGCCCTCGTCCCGGCCGACGTCAAGTCCGCGGGCAAGATCGTCGTCGCCACGGACGCGTCCTACGCGCCCAACGAGTTCAAGGACGACAAGGGCAACATCGTCGGCATGGACGTCGACCTGGCCACCGCGATCGCCAAGAAGCTGGGCCTGAGCGCCGACGTGCAGAACGCCACGTTCGACTCGATCATCCCGGGCATCACGGGCAAGAAGTACACCCTCAGCATGAGCTCCTTCACCGACACGAAGGAGCGCGAGGCCACGGTCGACATGGTCACGTACTTCAACGCCGGTACGGGCGCCGCGGTCAAGAAGGGCAACCCGGACAAGGTCGACCCCAAGGACCTGTGCGGCAAGAAGGTCGCCGTCCAGACCGGCACCACCCAGGCCGACTCGATCAAGGACACGATCAACCCCGCCTGCGTCAAGGCCGGCAAGCCGACCGTCCCCAACGACGGCGACAAGTTCGACCTGCAGACGGACGTCACCCAGGCGCTGGTCTCCGGCCGCGACCAGGTCATGCTGGCCGACTCCCCGGTCGTCGACTACGCGATCAAGCAGACCAACGGGCAGCTGGAGAAGGTCGGCGACGTCACCGACACCGCCCCGTACGGCGTCGTGCTCGCCAAGGGCTCGGACCTGACCAAGGCGGTCCAGGGCGCCGTCCAGTCCCTGATGGCGGACGGCACGTACAAGAGCATCCTGGAGAAGTGGGGCGTCCAGGCGGGCGCGATCGACAAGCCCGTCGTCAACGGTGCCACCAGCTGAACCGCTCCTCTGAACACAACCCCTGAGGCCACACAGTGAACCCTTCCGACCAGGGGTCGGTGCCCCCGGGACGGCCTGAGACCATCAAGGCCGTCCCGGTCCGCCACCCCGGACGCTGGGTGGGAGCAGCCGTCGTCGCCGTCCTCGCGGCGATGCTGATCCACGCCCTCATCACCAACAGCCAGTTCCAGTGGGACGTCGTCGGGAAGTACCTCTTCGACTCCTCGATCACGCACGGCCTCGGCGTCACGCTCGAACTGACCTTCCTGTCGATGGCGATCGGCATCGCCGGCGGCATCACGCTGGCGATCATGCGCCTGTCGCCGAACCCGGTGCTCTCCAGCACGGCGTGGTTCTACATCTGGGTCTTCCGCGGCACCCCGGTGCTGGTCCAGCTGCTGTTCTGGAACTTCCTGGGCTCGCTCTGGGCCAACATCTCCATCGGCATCCCGTTCGGCCCGGCCTTCTGGTCCGAGCCGACCAACCAGGCGATCCCGCTGTTCGTCGCGGCGCTGCTGGGCCTCGGCCTCAACGAGGCCGCGTACATGGCCGAGATCGTCCGCGGCGGCATCCAGTCCGTGCCGCTCGGCCAGACCGAGGCCGCGCACGCGCTGGGCATGAGCCAGTTCAAGACCATGCGGCGGATCATCCTGCCGCAGGCGATGCGCGTGATCATCCCGCCGACCGGCAACGAGACCATCTCGATGCTGAAGACCACCTCGCTGGTCTCGGCGATCTCGCTGGAGGAGCTGCTCCGGGCCGGCCAGAACATCTACTCGCGCACCTTCCAGACCATTCCGCTGCTGCTCGTCGTCAGCATCTGGTACCTGCTGATGACCTCGATCCTCACCGTGGGCCAGTACTACGTCGAGCGGCACTACGCCCGCGGCGCCAACCGTGCGCTCCCGCCGACCCCGCTGCAGCGGCTGCGGCGGCTGTTCGCCGGCAAGCCCATTCCGCGGGCCGAGAACGACGTGGTCCCGGGCATCGAGGGAGGCGGTCACGTATGACCGATCTGACCAAGCCCACCGACTCCCGGCCCGTGCCGATGGTCGAGGCGCAGGGCGTGCGCAAGTCCTACGGCCTCGTGGAGGTGCTCAAGGGCATCGACCTGGAGGTCCGCAAGGGCGAGGTGTTCGTCCTCGTCGGCCCCTCCGGGTCCGGCAAGTCGACCTTCCTGCGGTGCATCAACCACCTGGAGAAGATCAACGGCGGCTTCCTCTCGGTCGACGGCGAACTGGTCGGCTACCGGATGAAGGGCGACCGGCTCCACGAGCTGAAGGAGAGCGAGGTCGCGCAGAAGCGCCGGGACATCGGCATGGTGTTCCAGCACTTCAACCTGTTCCCGCACATGACCGCGCTCGAGAACGTCATGGAGGCGCCGGTCCAGGTCAAGGGCGAGTCCAAGGCCGAGGCGCGCGAGCGCGGCATGGCCCTGCTGGAGCGGGTCGGCCTGTCCGACAAGGCGAAGAGCTACCCGTCGCAGCTGTCCGGCGGCCAGCAGCAGCGCGTCGCGATCGCCCGCGCGCTGGCCATGAAGCCCAAGCTGATGCTCTTCGACGAGCCCACCTCGGCGCTCGACCCGGAGCTCGTCGGCGAGGTGCTGGACGTCATGCGCGGCCTCGCCGAGGAGGGGATGACGATGATCGTCGTCACCCACGAGATGGGCTTCGCGCGCGAGGTCGGCGACGCGCTGGTGTTCATGGACGGCGGCGTGGTCGTCGAGTCCGGCAACCCCCGCGACGTCCTCACCAACCCGCAGCACGAGCGCACCCGGTCCTTCCTCTCGAAGGTCCTCTGAGCGTGCGCTGAGCGAGCAACCCTTGGCGCCCGGCAGGCCGATCCTGCCGGGCGCCGCCGTTTTCCCGATCCGGGTAATAGGCTGGACGCAATCAGCCCGTTACCGAACCACTGGAAGGACCGCCGTGGAGCTCGCCTCCTACGCCGATCTCGCCGTTCGGCTGGTGAACACCGAGGAACCCGAGCGCGGCACCGACACGCTGACCTCGGTGGACGCCGTGCGCGCCCTGTTCTCCGAGTCCTCTCGCGCCGCCGCCCTGGCCGACGAGTCCGACCTGCCCCGCCTGCGGGCGGTGCGGACCAGGCTGCGCGGGGTCTTCGAGGCCGCCGCCGAGGGCGACGAGGTACGTGGCGTCGACCTGCTGAACAGCCTGCTCATGGAGTACCCCGTCAGCCCGCTGGTCTCCGGCCACGACTACCTCGACGACGCCGGCCGGCCGCGCTGGCACCTGCACCTCGCCGACAACTCGCCCACCGCCACCGCGCACTTCAGCGCCGTCGCGTGCATGGGCCTGGCCGTCCACCTCACCGAGCTCGGCGCCGACCGGCTCGGGATCTGCCAGGCCGCGCCGTGCCGCAACGCCTACCTCGACACCTCCACCAACCGCTCCCGGCGCTACTGCTCCGACCGCTGCGCCACGCGCGCCAACGTCGCGGCCTACCGGGCCCGCAAGCGCCAGGAGGCCCAGGACGCGGCGCTCGGGCCGCAGCAGTTGCAGGCCTAGACGCGCATCCGCCAGTGCCGTGACACTAGAGCTCGGCGTCCACCCAGACGCCGAGGCGGCGGGCCAGCCCCGGGACCCGGACCAGCCCGGGGGTCAGCAGCAGTCGCTCCAGCCGGCGGCCGGGCGCCAGCCAGGCCGGGCGCGGGCGCAGCCGCAGCAGCACCCGGCCGAGCACGAGCTCGTCCGGAACGGCGCCGTAGCTGCGGCTGTCGCTGTCGACCGGCCGGTTGTCGGAGAGCAGCCACCAGCCCTTCGCCCGGCGCTCGGCCGCCCGCTTGACCACCAGCAGGTCCTGCTGGAACGGGTGCCGGAAGAGCACGACCGCGCCCGGGCGGATCCGCGCGCCGTACCGGACCAGCAACTGGTCGCCCTCGCGCAGGGTCGGGACCATCGACGGTCCCGCCACGTCGACCAGCCCGAACGGCACCGTGCCCGCCCGTGCGCCGTCCCCCGGTTGCGTCATCCGCGCCACCACTCCTCCTCCCGGCCGCCGCGTCCCAGTGTGCCGTACGGACCGTCACCTGTCCGATGTCCGGATTACCCCGGTTCCGGATCGGCCTTTTGCCCTAGGCCCACCGCCCGATCGCGAAACCGGGAGGCCGGAAGGGTAGTCTCGGGCGCGGGAAGACGATCTAAGGAAGGACTCCCATGTTCTCTCGTCTGTTTGCACCGCGCGCCACCGCCCACGCCCACTGCGACCTGCCCTGCGGTGTGTACGACCCGGCGCAGGCCCGGATCGAGGCCGAGTCGGTCAAGGCCACCCAGGAGAAGTACCAGGCCAACGAGGACCCGCACTTCCGCGCCCGCGCCATCATCATCAAGGAGCAGCGCGCCGAGGCCGTCAAGCACCACATCTCGGTGCTGTGGAGCGACTACTTCAAGGCCCCGCACTTCGAGAAGTACCCGCAGCTGCACCAGCTGATCAACGACACCCTGAAGGCCGCCTCGGCCACCAAGGCGTCCACGGACCCGGCCACCGGCCAGGCCCTGCTGGACCTGATCGCCGAGGTCGACAAGATCTTCTGGGAGACCAAGCAGGCCTGAGCCTGACGCGTCGCCACGTCGAGAGCCCCCGCCCGGACCACCGGGCGGGGGCTTTCGCGCGTCCGGGCCGTGCGTTCACGTCCGTTCATCTCCGTACACATACCTGTAAGGACTGCATTACCGTATTGGCTGTTATGCTGCCAAGGCGTCCGAGGGAGAAGTCCGGTGTGAATCCGGCGCTGACCCGCAACGGTGAGCACGCCCCCGGGGCCGTGCCAGCCCGATCGCCCCCGGCCGCTGAACTCCCGACAACTCGCCGAGGACTGCGAGGGGATGGCGCCCGGGCCCGCACCCGGCCGGCGCCGGCCCCGGCACACCCACGGCCCGAGGCAAGGCGCCCGAACAGATCGTGAGAAGGCCACCGGACTCCCGCCGCATACCCGCCGCGCCCCTCGCCGTCGGCCTGGCCACCGCCCTGCTGCTCTCCCTCGTGTGCGGCGTGGCCCTCGGCTCCGCCGGACTCGGCTGGACGCGCGTCCTGCGGCTGCTCGGCGCCGGACTGACGAGCGGTCGGCTGGAGGCCGAGGAGGCCGCCGCGTACGCGATCGTCTGGGAGATCCGGCTGCCGCGCACCGTCCTGGCCGCCGTGGTCGGCGCCGGGCTCGCCGCCACCGGGGTCGCCGTGCAGGCCCTCGTGCGCAACGCCCTCGCCGACCCGTTCGTCCTCGGCGTCTCCTCCGGCGCCGCCGTCGGCGCCAACGCCGTCCTGCTACTCGGCGCCTTCGCCTCGCTCGGCGTGTGGGCGATCTCCGCCTCCGCGTTCGGCTCCGCGCTGATCGCCATGGTGCTGGTGTACCTGGCCGCGCGCACCGCCTTCGGACTCACCCCACTGCGCCTCGTGCTCACCGGCACCGCCCTCTCGTACGGCTTCTCCGCGCTGACGGCGCTCATGGTCTTCGCCGCCGCCCGCGGCGAGGCCGCCCGCGACGCCATGATGTGGCTGCTCGGCAGCCTCGGCGGCGCGACCTGGGGCTCGGTGCCGATCGCCGCCGCCACCGTGCTGGCCGGACTCGCCCACCTCGCTTGCGCCGCGGGGCGGCTGGACGCGCTGGCCATGGGCGACGAGACCGCCGCCTCGCTCGGCGTCGACCCCGACCGGCTGCGCCGCGAGCTGTTCGTGGTGACCGCCGCCGTCACCGGCACGGTCGTCGCCGTCAGCGGGGCGATCGGATTCGTCGGGCTGATGGTCCCGCACCTCGCGCGGATGCTGGTCGGCGCCGGGCACCGCCGGGTGCTGCTGGTCGCGCCGCTCGCCGGGGCGCTGCTGCTGGTCTGGGTGGACATCGTCTCGCGCACCCTGCTCGCCCCGGCCGAACTGCCCGTCGGGGTGGTCACCGCGGTGCTCGGGGTGCCCTGTTTCCTGCTGCTGATGCGTCGTCGCGGCCACGCGCTCGGAGGCCGCTGATGGACCTCGCCCTCGACTCCGTCTCGGTGGAGCTGGCCGGCACCCAGCTCGTCCACGACATCGCCCTGAAGGCCTCCGCCGGGCAGGTGGTGGGGCTCGTCGGGCCCAACGGCAGCGGGAAGTCGACGCTGCTGCGCTGCGTCTACCGGGCCCTGCGGCCCGCCGCCGGGGCCGTCCTGGTGGGCGGCGACGACCTGCACGCGCTCGCCCCGCGCGAGGCCGCCCGGCGGGTGGCCGCGCTGCCGCAGGAGCACTCCGCCGAGTTCGACTTCACGGTGGCCGAGGTGGTCGCCATGGGCCGGCTGCCGCACCGGCGGGGCTTCGGCGGACCGTCGGACGGCGACCTCGGGCGCTGCGCGGAGGCGCTGCGCCGGGTCGGCGCCGGGCACCTCGCCGAGCGCGGCTTCCTGGGCCTGTCGGGCGGCGAGAAGCAGCGCGTGCTGATCGCCCGCGCGCTCGTCCAGGAGCCGCGCCTGCTGGTGCTGGACGAGCCCACCAACCACCTCGACATCGGGCACCAGCTGGAGGTCCTGGCGCTCGTCCGCGCGGCCGGGCCGACGGTGCTCACCGCGCTGCACGACCTCAACCTGGCGGCCGGGCACTGCGACCTGCTGTACGTCCTGCGGGCCGGGCGGATCGTCGCCTCCGGGCCACCCGCCGAGGTGCTCGAACCCGGCTTGCTGGCCGAGGTGTTCGGCGTCCGGGCCACCCCCGTGCGGCACCCGGGGACCGGGGCCGTCCACCTGCTCTTCGACCGGCTCTGACCGACCGTCACCCCTTTCATCGACCCCGAGGAACCCCCTTGCGCACCAAGGCCGTTGCCGCCACCGCCCTGCTCGCCCTGGGACTCACCGCCTGCGGCGCCGAGATCGCCCCGGGCGGCGGGGCCACCGCCGCGTCCGCCCACTACCCGGTGACCGTCGACAACTGCGGCACGAAGCTCACCTTCCCGCAGAAGCCCGCCCGCACGGTCACCTACGACGTCGGCATCACCGAGCTGATGCTCTCCCTCGGCCTCGCCGACCGGATGGCCGGCTACGTGATGCCCGACGACAAGGGCCGGATCGACCAGGTGGCCTGGAAGGACGGCTACCAGCGGACCGCGTGGCTCTCCAAGGCGCAGATCACCAAGGAGATCGTGCTCGATGCCAAGTCCGACCTCGTCCTGGCCGGCTGGCACTACGGCTACGACGAGGGCCGCGGCTTCACCCCGGAGGCGCTCAAGGCCGTCGGCGTCGGCTCGTACGTGCTCACCGAGTCCTGCCGCAGCGGCAAGGGCACCGAGCGCGGTGTGATGTCCCCGCTGGACGCGCTCTACACCGACCTGGCCAACCTCGGCGAGATCTTCGACGTCAAGGACCGGTCCGACAAGCTGATCGCCGACTTCAAGGCGCAGGTCGCCGCCGTCCCGCAGCCCGAGCGCCGGCCGTCCGTCTTCCTGTACGACAGCGGGCAGGACAAGCCGTACACCGCCGGGAAGTTCGCCGCGGCCGACGAGATCATCACGAAGGCCGGCGGGCGCAACGTGATGGGCGACGTCGCCGACTCCTGGATCACCACCGGGTGGGAGAGCGTCGTCCGGCGCGACCCCGAGGTGATCGTCATCAACAACTACGGCCACACCGGCGCGGACGCCAAGCGGGCGTTCCTGAAGTCCTTCCCGCCGCTGGCCGGGGTCTCCGCGATCAGGAACGACCGGATCTTCGTCCTGGACTACGCCGACCTCGTCGAGAGCCCGCGCAACCCGGCCGCGATCACCGCGCTCGCCGCGTACCTGCGCGGCGGGCAGGGCGGCTGACCGGCCCCGCCCCGGCCCCTCCGGCCGGGCGTACGCTCGGAGTACGAACCGACGGACCCCGACCGGAGGAGCGACATCATGACCGCCATGGCGGCGCCGACGGCCTTCGACCCCCGCGCCCTGCGCGAGGGCATCGAACGCAGCGACGCCGGGATCCTGCTCACGCTGTACGCCGAGGACGCGGAACTGCGCGTCGTCGACCACCGGACCCAGCCCAGCCACCCCCTGGTGATGCACGGGCGGGACGAGATCGGGGCCATGCTGAGCGACGTCTACGGGCGCGAGATGACCCACACGCTGGAACAGGTGGTCGTCCAGGGCGACCACGTCGCCTTCATGGAGTCCTGCCGCTACCCCGACGGCGTGCGGGTCCTGATGACCTCCATGGCCGACCTGCGGGACGGACGGATTGTCGACCAGACCTCCGTCCAGGCCTGGGACGAGACCGGTCCCGGCCAGTAGGCTCGGCCGCATGATCCGCACCGCCCTCCCCACCGACGTCCCCGTCATCCGCGCCATGATCCGCGAACTGGCGGAGTACGAGAAGGCCCCGCACGAGGCGGTGGCCACCGACGAACAGCTGCACGACGCGCTGTTCGGCCCCGCACCGGCGCTGTTCGGCCTGATCGCCGAGGACGACGCCACCGGCGAACCGGTGGGCTTCGCGGTCTGGTTCCTCAACTTCTCCACGTGGCGCGGCACCCACGGGATCTACCTGGAGGACCTGTACGTCCGCCCGGAGTCCCGCGGCGGCGGCCACGGCAAGGCGCTGCTGCTGGAGCTGGCCCGGATCGCGGTGGAGCGCGGCTACTCGCGGGTGGAGTGGTCGGTGCTCGACTGGAACGAGCCCTCGATCGACTTCTACAAGGCGCTCGGCGCGGTGGCGATGGACGAGTGGACCGTGTACCGGCTCACCGGCGACGCCCTCACCGCCGCCGGGAGCCGCTGAGAAAGCGCTGAGAATGCGCTGATCAGCTGCCCCGAACCCCTGCCACCCTGCGTCGCGATGCCTTACCATGAGTAACTCTCGCACCGGTATCGCGGCAGACCCCCCGGAGGGGGTACAAACGGGGTGCGAACAGGGGTACCACCAGAGGTACCAAGCAAGCACAGCGCGTCACCCAGGAGGCAAGGGTGTCCCAGATCGACAGCGATCTCGGAGTTCAGGACTTCGTGGAGGTCCGGCTGCCCGCGGCGGGGGCCTACCTCTCCGTGTTGCGCACCGCGACGGCCGGGCTGGCCGCCCGGCTCGACTTCACGCTGGACGAGATCGAGGACCTGCGGATCGCGGTGGACGAGGCCTGCGCCATCCTGCTCCAGCAGGCGGTGCCCGGTTCCGTCCTCTCCTGCGAGTTCCGCCTGGTCGGCGACTCGCTCAAGGTGACCGTCGCCGCACCGACCACCGACGGCAAGGCACCCGAGCGGGACACCTTCGCCTGGACGGTCCTCTCCGCCCTGGCCGGCGAGGTGGACTCCTCGGTGGGCGAGGACAAGACCGTCTCGATCAGCCTGCACAAGAAGCGCGGCGGTTCCGCCGCCCACTAGCCGGCCTCGCCGGCAGCGCCGCCGGCAGCACCGCGCGCAAGGGCCGTCGGCCGGCACCCCTACCCGGGGCCGGCCCGGCGGCGCCCGGTACCGCCCACCACGCGGTACGACCACAGAGACGAATCCGGGGCCGACGGCCCCGGTGCTCCCGGAACGGAACGGGGGAATGGCCGTGAGTGATCTGGACCGTACCGGCCTCGCGACGGCGGGCCCTGCCGTACCGACCCAGGCGAGCGTTCCCGGCCTCGCCGCCAACGACGAAGCGCACCCGAAGGACGCCCACCGGATGAGCCAGCCGACCGAGCCGACGTCTGAGCCGACGCCCGCCTCCCCGACCCCGCCCGAGCCGGCGGACGGGGCCGCGGACCTGCACGGCGCCGTGCCCGCCCAGGGCTCGCACCGCACCGGGGCACCCGACCGGGAGGCCGCCCGGGCGCTGTTCGTGCGGCTGTCCGCGCTGCCCGAGGGCTCCCCGGAGCGCGTCGAGCTGCGCAACCAGCTGGTGCGCATGCACATCCCGCTGGTCGAACACCTGGCCCGGCGCTTCCGCAATCGCGGCGAGCCGCTGGACGACCTGACCCAGGTCGCCACCATCGGGCTGATCAAGTCGGTGGACCGCTTCGACCACGAGCGCGGGGTCGAGTTCTCGACCTACGCGACGCCGACCATCGTCGGCGAGATCAAGCGCCACTTCCGCGACAAGGGCTGGGCGGTCCGGGTGCCGCGCCGGCTCCAGGAGCTGCGGCTGTCGCTCACCACGGCGACCAGCGAGCTCTCCCAGCGGCACGGCCGCTCCCCCACGGTGCACGAACTGGCCGAGCACCTGGGCATCTCGGAGGAGGACGTCCTGGAGGGCCTGGAGTCCGCCAACGCGTACTCCACGCTGTCGCTGGACGTCCCGGACAGCGACGACGAGTCGCCGGCCGTGGCGGACACCCTGGGCGCCACCGACGAGGCCCTGGAGGGCGTCGAGTACCGCGAGTCGCTCAAGCCGCTGCTCGCCCAACTGCCGCCCAGGGAACAGAAGATCCTGGTGCTGCGGTTCTTCCGCAACATGACCCAGTCGCAGATCGCCGCCGAGGTGGGGATCTCCCAGATGCACGTGTCCCGGCTGCTGGCCCGCACGCTGGCCCAGCTCCGGGAGAAGCTCCTGGTCGAGGAGTAGAACGGCCGGCCGCGGGGGGGGGGGGCCGGCGGCCGCCGGGGCGGGGGCGCGCGCCCCCCGCGGGGGGGGGGCCCGCCCCCCGCCCCCCCCGGGGGCGTTCCCGTCGCGGGGGCCGCCCCCCCCGCGCCCCGCCCGCCCCCCCCCCCCCCCCGTCCGGCGGTCCTGCGCGCTCAGCCCTCGTGGTCGGCGTACAGGACCGCCGTCGTCTTCGGGCTCAGCAGCGCGACGATGCCCGCGAGCCCGAGCAGGCCGACCAGCACGCCGACGCCGATCATCGCGCCGCCGCTCTTCACCATGTAGTAGGCGACCGGCAGGCAGATCGAGTTGGTCAGCACCGCCGGACTGCGGCCCCAGCGGCGCCCCTTGAGCAGGGCCAGGGCCGCCAGCACCGGCAGCACGCCGAGCAGCACGATGACCGCGCCGCCGAACTCGTTCAGGGCGAGCTGCTTGGCCTGGCCGGACAGCGCGGACACCATGTCCGAGACGCCGACGACGGCCAGCGCGGCGCCCTCCAGGGCGGTGATGGCGGCACCGGCGGTCAGGGCGACCGGGCGGGCCCGGCCGGCCGCGGGCGCGGACGCCGGGGGTACGGGGGCGGAGGATTCTGCGGTCACTCCAGCAGGGTAGCCGCCGGTTGGTCCGTACCGACCCGTAGGCTTTCCCCATGCGCGCTCTCCTGGTCGTGAACCAAAAGGCCACCACCACCAGTGGCCGCACCAGGGACGTACTGATCCACGCCCTGCGCAGCGACCTCAAGCTGGAGGTGGCGGAGACCGCCTACCGCGGCCACGCGCGCGACCTGGCCCGCGAGGCCGCGGAGGACGGCACGGTCGACCTGGTGGTGGCACTGGGCGGCGACGGAACCGTCAACGAGGTGGTGAACGGGCTGCTGTCGCACGGCCCGGGCGAGAAGGTCCCGCGACTGGCCGTGGTGCCGGGCGGTTCGACCAACGTGTTCGCCCGCGCGCTGGGCCTGCCCAACGATCCGGTGGAGGCCACCGGGGCGCTGCTGAACGCGTTGGAGCACGGGCGCGAGCGCCCGATCGGCCTGGGCAAGGCGATGACCGGCGGACTGCCGGACCGCTGGTTCACCTTCACCGCCGGCCTCGGCTTCGACGCCGGGGTGGTCGGCCGGGTCGAGGAGCAGCGCAGGGCCGGGCGCAAGTCCACCCACGCCCTCTACATCGGCCAGGCGGTCCGGCACTACATCACCCAGCGTGAGCAGCGCCGTTCCGGCCCGGTGGCCCTTCGCCTGCCGGGCCACGAGGCCGTTCCGGGCCTGGTGCTGGCGATAGTCAGCAACACGTCGCCGTGGACGTTCCTGGGCAACCGCCCGGTCTACCCCTCGCCGCTCGCCTCCTTCGACACGGATCTCGACGTCTTCGGCATCACCCGGATGACCGCGTTCGGTACTGCTCGAACGGTCCGTCAGATCCTGCGGTCGTACGCGCCTTCGAGCGACGGCGCCCCGTCGGCCGGGCCCTCCGGGAAGCACGTCGTCTCCTATCACGACGTCAGACACTTCACCTTGGTTTCAGAGGAACCAGTGCCGTTTCAGGTCGACGGGGACCATCTTGGAGACAGGAGTCGCGTCAGTTTCACAGGCGTACGGCGGGCACTGCGTGTGATTGTGTGACCGGAAGTGGGGTTCGCCCTTCTTCTCGAACGCACAAGCCCCCTTCACTCCATAGAAGTACTGGCTGTGAGCTAGGCGACACCGAAGAATCAAAAATTCCTCCCCGAAGGGGGTTGTATCCGAGCCCGAGGTTTGCGAACCTCTACATGGCGATCGGGACACATCGCAGCGACGGCAACCTCAGCACCTGACGGAGGCCGACCGCGGGGCGTCCCTCGAATCGCCGAATCCCTCCCCAGCACAGACCACCCGGGCCCGGCGGGCCTTTGGTCTCTTTTGCTGTTGCGGGATTCGTGAAAGCGTTCACATTCACAAGCCATCGATTATGCCGATCAGGGCCACCCCCGTCGGCAGGAGGAGTTGGACGACCATGGACTGGCGCCACCGCGCTGTCTGCCGCGAAGAGGACCCGGAGCTGTTCTTCCCGATCGGGAACACCGGTCCTGCTCTGCTGCAGATCGAGGAAGCCAAGGCCGTGTGCCGCCGCTGTCCGGTCATGGAGCAGTGTCTGCAGTGGGCTCTTGAGACCGGCCAGGACGCCGGCGTCTGGGGCGGCATGAGCGAGGACGAGCGTCGCGCGATGAAGCGTCGTGCCGCCCGCAACCGCGCCCGCACCGCCTGATCACACGCCGTAGTACCAGCAGTGACCGCAGTACCGATCAACACATGATCAAAGGCTTCCCTGCAGTTCCTGGTGAAGCCTTCCGCACAAAGGACCTTGCTCGGCAAAGTCCTGCGACACCGGTCCGTCCAGCCACTTGATACTGTTCACTTAGAGCAATATTGTGGAGCTGAGGCGCTCACCGTGTGCAACGCACCGAGCGGTGTCGCATCACCCAGAGCCCCCGTTCCGGCCGACTCCCCCCGACGGCCGGAACGGGTTGAGAGGCCCTGTCGACCCACCCCCCCCCCGGTCGACAGGGCCTCGTTTCTGTTTCCGCGCCCGGTTGCCGGCTGCCACCGGGGCGCGCGGAGTGCGCACCCGGCGCTTCGGCCGGGCGCACGCCCCGACGCGCACCACAACGCATCGACCCATCGGGTCGGCGGATCAGGTCGGCGGATCGGGTCAGCGCACCGGGATCTCCAGGATCACCTTGGTGCCGCCGTTCGGCCCGGCCACCATGTCGAAAGTGCCGCCCAGCTCGCCGGTGGCGAGCGTGCGCACGATCTGCAGGCCGAGGTTGCCCGCCGTCTGGGGGTCGAAGCCCTCGGGCACGCCCCGGCCGTCGTCCTGCACGGTGATCAGCAGGTACTCCTCCGGCCGGGCGCCGCCGTTCCAGCTGTCCGACCAGCCCATGCCGGTGGCCGGAGCCCGGCCGCGCAGCGCGCTGACCTCCAGGTGGCCGGAGGCGCTCGGACCGAAGGCGTGCTCCAGCGCGTTCTGCAGCAGTTCGGTCAGCACCATCGACAGCGGGGTGGCCACCTCGGCGGACAGGATGCCGAAGCTGCCGGTGCGGCGGGTCTCCACCCGGCCGTCCTGGGACAGCTCCATCACCATCGCGAGCACCCGGTCGGCGATCTCGTCGAAGGCCACCTGCTCGTCGAGCGCCTGGGAGAGCGTCTCGTGCACGATCGCGATCGAGCCGACCCGGCGCACCGCCTCGTCCAGCGCGGCCCGGCCGGCCTCCGACTCCATCCGGCGCGACTGCAGCCGCAGCAGGGCCGCGACGGTCTGCAGGTTGTTCTTCACCCGGTGGTGGATCTCCCGGATGGTCGCGTCCTTGGTCATCAGCTCGCGGTCGCGGCGCCGCAGTTCGGTGACGTCGCGGCAGAGCACGAGCGAACCGGTCAGCGTCCCCTTGGGCTTGAGCGGGATCGCCCGCAGGGTCACCACTCCCCCCTGCACCTCGATCTCGGTCTGCCGCGGCGCCCACCCGCTCGCCAGCTTCACCAGCGCCTCGTGCACGGCCGCGCGCGACGGCGGGACGAGGTCGGCGGTGGCGCGGCCGAGGTGGCTGCCGACCAGGTCGGTGGTGAGGCCGAGGCGGTGGTAGGCCGAGAGCGCGTTGGGGCTCGCGTAGGTGACGATGCCGTCCGCGTCGAGGCGGATCAGGCCGTCGCCGACGCGCGGGGCGGCGTCCATGTCGACCTGCTCGACGCCCGGATACGGGAAGCTGCCGGCGGCGATCATCTGGGCGAGGTCGGAGGCGCTCTGCAGGTAGGTGAGCTCCAGCCGGCTGGGGGTGCGGACGGTCAGCAGGTTGGTGTTGCGGGCGATCACGCCGAGGACCTTGCCCTCGCGCCGCACCGGGATGGACTCGACCCGGACGGGCACCTCCTCGCGCCACTCCGGGTCGCCCTCGCGCACGATCCGGCCCTCGTCGAACGCGGCGTCCAGCAGCGGGCGGCGGCCCCGCGGGACGAGGTGGCCGACCATGTCGTCCTGGTAGGAGGTCGGGCCGGTGTTGGGCCGCATCTGGGCCACCGAGACGTACCGGATGCCGTCCCAGGTGGGGATCCACAGCACGAGGTCGGCGAAGGAGAGGTCCGACAGCAGCTGCCACTCCGAGACCAGGTTGTGGAGCCAGTCCACGTCGGCCCCGGTCAGGGTGGTGTGGCGACGGACGAGTTCGTTCAGCGAGGGCACATGGCGAGGGTATCGCCGCCGGTCGGGCGGGGGCGCGGCGGACCGGGGAGTGGACCGGCCGGCCCCGCGCCGGCCCCGCGCCGACCCCGGGGAGTTGTTTAGACCAATGTGCCGAGCGGCCTGGACAACCGAGATTGGTCTAGTCCACAATGGAAGGGCACCAAGGAGAGGCCCACCGCGCAACTGCCCTGACCGCGCGCGGCCGCTCCTCGGTCGGACGCCACCGAGCGAGGACCCCGCACAGTTCTCGGTCGACTCCGGTGCCCGACGACAGCTCCGGGCTGCGGTGCCGCATGGGTTGAGGGTCCCGTGTCGGCGCCGTGGCCCGTAGTGCTTTCCGGGTGCGGTGCCCCGGGAACCCCGACCATGTCCCGCCGCTCAAAGAACCGGCCCCCCGTCCACAGGCTGTGGACGGGGGGCCGGTTCTGCTGTCGCCGGGCGTCAGTGCGTCTCGGTGACCTTGGCCAGCGCGCGCGGGGCGTCCGGGTCCTGGCCGCGAGCGATGGTGACCTCGTAGGCCAGCAGCTGCAGCGGCAGGATCTCCAGGATCGGCTGCACCTCCTCGGGCACGCCGGCCGGCAGCGCGAAGCCCGCCGAGGCGGCGTCCACCTGCGCCTGCTGGCCGACGACGACCAGGTCCGCGCCGCGGCCGCGCAGGCGGTCCAGCACCGGCTGCAGGGCCTCGCCGCCCTTGCCGTCCGGGACGATCGCGATGACCGGCGAGACGTTGTCCACCATGGCCAGCGGGCCGTGCAGGAGGTCGGCGCCGGAGAACGGGGAGGCCGGGATGTAGGTGGTCTCCATGAGCTTCAGCGCCGCCTCGCGGGCGGTCGGGTAGCCGTAGCCGCGCGAGGTGATGACCAGGCGCTGGGCGAAGCGGTAGCGCTCGGCCAGGGCCTTCACCTCGGCCTGGCGGGCCAGGACGCCGGCGGCCAGCGCCGGCAGCTCCTTGGCGGCCGAGCCGTCGCCCCCGCGCAGGCCCTCGACCAGCAGGTACAGCGCCAGCAGCTCGGCGGTGTAGGTCTTGGTCGCGGGCAGCGCCTTCTCCGGGCCGGCCAGCACGTCGATGTGGAACTCGGAGACCTCGGCCAGCGGCGAGGCGGCGTTGTTGGTGACGGCGAGCGTGATCGCGCCGGCCTCGCGGGCGGCCTTGGTGGAGGCCACCAGGTCCGGCGAGCCGCCGGACTGGCTGACCGTGATCACCAGGCAGTCGGTGAGGTCCGGCGTGGCGCCGTAGGCGGTGGTGGTGGACATCGAGGTCAGGCCGGCCGGCTTGCCGAGCAGGATCTCGATCAGGTACTTGGCGTACAGCGCCGCGTTGTCGGACGTGCCGCGCGCGGTCAGCAGGACGAAGCGCGGGTTGCGGGCGGCGATCTCGGCCGCGACCTCGCGGATCTTCGGGGCGCCCTCGTCGAGGATGCGCTGGAGGACGGCCGGCTGCTCGGCCATCTCCGCCGCCATGATCCGGCCGGGGACGGAAACAGTCTGCGTGTCGGACATCTGGATGTGCCTCCGATGAGTGGTTCGACCCCGCTCGGGCCTGACTGCCCGGCGGGGACCTCTACGGCGGCGAGTCCGCACACTCGCTGCGGTGATTCCTGCCGCAATCCTACGGGGGCGGCGGCCCGCCTGCTCGCCCCGGTCCCGGGCCGGCGGGCGGCCGACGCCTCAGGACGGGTTGTTGATCAGCTGGTCGATCGCCGCGTCGGCGTCCTTGGTGGCCTGGTCCACCGACTTGCCCTTGAGGATCGCGGTCAGCATGTCCGGGATGATCTTCTGCTTCTCGACCGCGCCCCAGCCGGGGGCCAGCGGGGTGAACCAGGCGTCCGGCACCGCGTTGGCCGCGGCGGCGGTGTTGGGCCGGCTCTTGAGCGGGTTCAGCTGGGTGAGGTTGTTCGGCAGGATGTCCTTGTCGGCGAGCGCCTGCTGCGACTTGGTACCGGTGAACATCCGGATCCAGTCGGCGGCCAGCGCGACCTGCGGGGACTTCGCGGTCACGGCGAGGTCCGAGCCGCCGATGAAGGTGGGCAGCGGCTTGCCGTCCGGGCCGGGCATGGTGGCCACCTTGACGGCGTCCTTGAGGGTCGGGTCGCCGGTGCCCGGCGCGATGACGCTGGCCGCCTCGTAGCCGTTGCCGTAGAAGGCCGCGGTGCGCCCGCGGGCCATCGACTCGTACTGGTTCTGCTCGTTGGCCGAGAGGTCGCCCTTGTTGTACTTGCGGACCAGGTCGGCGAAGTGGGCGATGCCCTGCTGGGACTTGGCGTCGTGCAGGGTGCCGTGCCAGTTGCCCGAGCTGTCGAACTTGGCGATGCTGCCGCCGGCCGCGGCCACGTAGCTCATCGCCGCGTACCAGTACGGGCCCGGCAGGTAGAGCGGGGAGTAGTTCCGGTCCGCCTTGTTCTTGTCGGCGATCCTGTCGAGCGCGGCCGTCAGGTCGGTCTCGGTCTTCGGGAAGTCGGCGCTGCCGGTGGCCTGCTGGAAGGCGGTCGCGTTGTAGACGGCGACCCGGGCGCCGGCGTAGTAGGGCACGCACCAGAGCTTGTCCTGGTAGGTGCAGGTGTTGGCGAGCGCCTTGATCCAGCTGTCGGAGTTGTCGAAGCTGGTCCGGTCGACCGGGGACAGCGCGCCGGACAGCACGTACTTCATCGTCTCGGTGTTGCCGAGCTCGACCACGTCGGGTGCGGTGCCGTCGGCGATCGCCTTGTCGAGCTTGCCGACCTTGTCCGCCCAGCCCTGGTAGGCGAGCCGCAGGGTGACCTTCGGGTACTTCGCCGCGAAGTCGTCGTTGACCCGCTGCACCAGGTCGGGCCAGTTCTTCTGGGCGTCGTCCATCAGCCAGACGGTGACGGTGCCGGTCGCGTTCTTCGGGTCGGCGGCGGAGCTGCCGGCGTCCCCCGCCGGTCCGCCGGCCGAGGAACAGGCCGTCAGACCGACCGCCAGGGCCGTGATCCCGAACGTCGACACGAGCTGACGCTTCATTACGCCATCCTCCGAGGGTGCTAGAGCCGTTGGTGCCCGCCGGCAGCGTGATGGCGCCCGCAGCGGAGGGTCCGGGCAGGGGCGTAGAGCTTCGGGGAGGGCCGATACCACGTCCGGCGAGGTCGAATCTCGAACCGGATGGAGTGGACTCTGGCCTAGACCAATGGTGGTGTCAACGGCCAAATGCCTTTCCCGCCACGGCCGTTGCAGAGCTGTTGTACCGCGAAGCATTCCCGTGGCGATCAGTCGCGCCCTCGTCACCCTAAGTAGAACTTAAGCTGGATTTAAGGCTCTCTTGAGGGAACACGGTCATGTGCGCGCCGTCGCCGGTCGGCGCCCGGAAGCCACAGCGCCGGGAGAACGGAGAACACGGCGCCGGGAAGACACGTCGCCGAGAAACGGAGCGGGCCCGCCATGCGGCATGCGCATGACGGGCCCGTCGGCCGACGTCCCCCGGCCCGGCCGGTGACGTCCCCGCGAAGGTTCAGCCGATCGCTCCCGGCTGGCCGGTGAGCACCTCGACGGCGGCCAGCCCGCAGACCCGGGCGGCGCCGTGGGTGGCGATGTGCAGCGCGCCGACCGGCTCGGACTGGGGCAGGCCCATCTCGACCACGGCGGCGTCCGGACGGGCCGCCACGAGGCGGCCGAGCACGGCCGACATCCAGGCGTGCCGGTGCGCGTCGCGCACCACCAGCACCATGCGGCGGCCCTCCGCGCCGGCCACCAGCTCGGCGACCAGCGCGTCCAGCAGCTCCGGAGCGGCCTCGGCCGCCGACACCTCGCGGGTGCGGGTGCCGGGGAAGCGGTCCGCCAGCATGCCGGCCACGCCCCACGGGGTGACGTCGCCGACGGCGATGTTCGGCTCGTCCGAGAACGAGGCGACGAACGGGCGCTCGGTCACCGGCCGTGCCTCGCGGCCCGGCGCCCGCACCACCCGCAGCGCCCGGCGGGCGGCCCGCAGGCCCACCGCCAGGTCCGGCTCCGGCCGCTCGCCCTGGGCCGAGATCCGGCCCCAGCTGCCGAGCGCCCGCACCCGGGCGGCCGCGTCCGCGAGCCGCTCCTCGGCGAGGCGCCCGGCCCGCACGCCCGCCACGATGGCGTCGCGCAGCATCAGCACGGTCTCCTCGTCGGCGAGGCCGCCGCCGACGCAGATCGCGTCCGCGCCGGCCGCCAGGGCCAGCACCGTGCCCTCGCCCATGCCGAAGGTGTCGGCGATGGCGCCCATCTCGATCGCGTCGCTGACGATCAGGCCCTGGTAGCCGAGGCCGCCGTCGGCCGGGGCCGCGCGGAGCAGGTCGCGCAGGACGGTCGGGCTGAGCGTGGCCGGCAGCTTCGGGTCCAGCGCCGGGATCATGATGTGGGCCGTCATGACGGCCTTCGTGCCGGCCGCGATGGCCGCCTGGAACGGGATCAGGTCCCGGGCCCGCAGCACGTCCAGGTCGACGTCGATGACCGGCAGGCCGTGGTGCGAGTCGACGGCGGTGTCGCCGTGGCCGGGGAAGTGCTTGGAGCAGGCGGCCACGCCGGCCGACTGCAGGCCCTCCACCCAGGCGGCGGTGTGCCGGGCGCACAGCTCCGGGTCGGCGCCGAAGGAGCGCACACCGATGACCGGGTTGCGCGGGTTGGAGTTGACGTCCGCGGTGGGCGCCCAGTTGTAGTTGACGCCGGCCGCGGCCAGCGCCCGGCCGAGCTCCCGGGCGACGTCCCGGGTCAGCGCCGGGTCGTCGATCGCGCCGAGGGCGAGGTTGCCGGGCCAGGACGAGCCGGAGCCCGCCTCCAGCCGGGTGACGTCCCCGCTCTCCTCGTCGATGGCGATCAGGAGGTCGGGGTTCTCCGCCCGCAGCGCCCGGGTGAGGGCGGACAACTGGTCGAGGTCGACCACGTTGCGGTCGAACAGGGCGACCGAGCCGAGCCCGGCGGCGAGGTGGCGGCGCAGCCACTCCGGCGGCTCGGTGCCGACGAAGCCGGGCTGCAGGACGGTCAGCGCGTCGCGGTGCAGCTGGTCGCTGTCGGCGACGGTGGGGACGAGGATGCTCACGGTTTCTCAGCCCTTCACTGCGCCGTCGGTCAGACCGCTGACCGCCTTGCGCTGCAGGAAGACGAACAGGATGAGGATGGGCAGCGCGAAGAGGGTGGACGCGGCCATCGTGGCGCCCCAGTCGGTGCCGGAGTTGGTCTGGAACGAGGACAGCCACAGCGGCAGGGTCTGCGCCTGGACCTGCTTGCTCAGGATGTTGACCAGCGGGAACTCGTTCCAGGCGGTGATGAAGCCGAACAGCGAGGTCGACATCAGGCCGGGGGCGAGCAGCGGGAAGATCACCTTCACGAAGGCCTGGGTGCGGGTGCAGCCGTCCACCATGGCCGACTCCTCCAGCTCCTTCGGCACGGCGGCGATGAAGCCGCGCAGCGTCCAGATCGTGAAGGGCAGGACCATCATCATGTAGAAGGCGGTCAGCGGCACCAGGTTGTTGAGCAGGTCGCTGTCGCGGACGATCAGGTAGGCCGCGATGATCATGACCTCCCAGGGCGCCATCTGCGCGGCCATGACGACCAGCACGAAGCCCTTGCGGCCGCGGAACCTCATCCGCGCGATCGCGAACGCGGCCAGGGTGGCGATCAGCAGCGAGCCGACCACGGCGCCGGCCGTGACGATCAGGCTGTTGGTGACGTACGTCCAGAAGTGGTCGACGTGCACCGCGCGGTCGAAGTGGGCCAGCGTCCCGTCGAGCGGGAGGAAGACCGGGTCCCGGCTGACGATGTCCTTGTCCTGCTTGAAGGACGTCGAGAACATCCAGTAGACGGGGAAAAGGAAGAAGACCAACAGGACCGACGCGACGGCGTTCGGCCAGGTGCGTCCGATGAGCGAGCGCCTCACAGCTCGTCCTCCTGCTTCAGGATGATGCGGAAGTAGTAGGCCATCAGCAGGCTCAGCATCAGGATGGTCAGGACCGCGATCGCGGATCCGACGCCGAAGCGCTGGGCGCCGAAGCCCTCCAGGAAGGCGTGGACCGGCAGGGTCCGGGTGAGTCCGTCCGGGCCGCCCTTGTTGATCAGGTAGACCTGGGTGAAGGACTTGAAGACCCAGATGACCTCGAGGAAGGTCGTGGCCAGGAAGAACGGCTTCAGGATCGGGAAGATCACCGAGCCGAAGACCTTGAAGGAGCCGGCGCCGTCCATCCGGGCGGCCTCGTAGAGCTCCTTGGGGATCGTGGTCAGGCCCGCGTAGGTGTTGAAGGCCACGAACGGGATCGACTGCCAGACGATCAGCAGGATGACCACGAAGAAGGTCGAGTACTCGCCGCTGGTCCAGCTGAAGTCGGCCATCGAGTGCCAGCCGAGCTTGTCCAGGAACCAGTTGACGACGCCGTAGTGCTGGTCGAACAGCCAGGTGTAGACGGTGGTCGCGGCGACGATCGGCATCGCCCAGGCCAGCAGCAGCGCGACGGACAGCGCGAGGCGCATCCGCTTGCCGAGCCGGTCGAGCAGCAGGCCGATCAGCGAGCCGAACACCATGATGAGGACGACGTTGACCGCGGTGAAGACCACCGTGCGCAGCGTGATCGTCCAGAACTCGGAACTGCCGAGCTGCTCGGTGTAGTTGGCGAAGCCGTTCCACTCGGTCAGGTGCTGGATGAACTGCCGCTTGTTGAGGTTCTGGAACGACACCACCGCGATCTTGAGCAGTGGCCATCCCAGCAGGAAGACGGTCGCCGCGATGGCCGGCAGCAGCAGGAGGTACGGCGCGCTCCGGGCACCCAGGCTCGGCCCGTCCGCCGGTCTGCGGCCCTTCTTCGGGGTGCGCTCGGCACCGGAAGTGGCGATCTCGTCTGTCATTGCCACCGCGGTCTTCCCTGGTTCCGGGGACTGTGTCTGCACCCGCTGCGAATGCACAGCCATCGTTCTCTCTTCCTGACAACCCGTCACGACGGACAGGCGCCGCCCACCGGCCCCCCGCCGGGAGCCGGTGAGCGACGCCGCTCGACTGCCTTACTGCTTCTGGTTGAGACGCTTGGCGATCTCGTCGTCGGCCTTCTTGGCGGCGGCGGCGTAGTCGCCGGTGAGCGCCGCGGTCAGGAAGTCCTTGATCGGGTTCGGCTCGTTCTCGACGTTGCTCCAGGTCGGCACGTTCGGGGTGGTCGCACCGTTGGCCGAGGCCGGCAGGGCGGCCTTGGCGAAGTCGCCGACGACCTGGCTGTTGAGCGAGGTCTTGTTCGGGATGAGGCCGGCGCCGGCCATCAGGCCCTCGTTCTTGTCGCTCATGGCGATCTTGAGGAAGCCCTTGGCGAGCTCGGGGTTCTTGGTCTGCTGGGCGATGGCCAGGTTCGAGCCGCCGAGGAAGACGCTGGAGGGCTTGTCCGCGGTCTTGCCGGGCAGCGGGAAGTAGCCGATCTTGTCGGCGGCCAGCTCCTCGGGCTTCGGGATCTCCCAGCCGAGGCCGATGATGGTGCCGATGTTGCCCTTGGCGAAGACGTCCTTCTGCTGCGGGGTGGCCTCGTCCTTGTCCTTCGGGGCGGTGGCCGAGTAGCTCTGCAGCTTCTTGTAGGTCTCGAAGGCCTTCTGCGCCTCGGGGGACGACAGGCCGCCGGCCCACTTGTCGCCGTCCTTCTTGGCGAACTTGCCGCCCTCGCTGGTCAGCAGGCCGAAGTAGGCGTACCACTCCTGGCCGGGCATGTAGAGCGGGTCGGTGACGCCCTGGACGGTCTTGACCTTGTCCAGGTCGGCGTAGAACTCGTCGAGGGTCTTCGGCGCGGTGGTGATGCCGGCCTTGCCCCAGATGTCCTTGTTGTAGGTCACCACGCGGTTGGTGAAGTACCACGGGGCGGCGTACTGCTTGCCGTCCAGGATCGAGGACTCGTTCAGGTTGGCGGCCCAGTCGGCGCCGCCGACGTTGGCCTTGTCCTTGGTGATGTCCAGCAGACCGCCGGTGGCCGCGTAGCCCGCCGTCTGGGTGTTGCCGATCTCCAGGACGTCGACCGAGCCCTCGGAGAGCGCGGCGGTGACCTTCTGGCCGATGCCGTTCCACTTCTGGGTCTGGATGTCGAGCTTGGCGCCCGGGTAGGCGGCGGTGAAGTCGGCCTTGACGCTGTCCTCCCAGCCCTTCGGGGCGGAGCCGTCCATCAGCCACACGGTGAGGGTCTTGCCGTCGAAGTTCTTGGCCGCCGAGGACGAACCGCTCTTGCTGTCGTCACTCTTGCCGTCCGAGCCGCAGGCCGCGAGACCCACGACCATTGCCGCGACGCCGACCGCCGCGATGAGCTGACGCTTCACGCCATCCTCCTGAGGGATGCCTGGATTGCCCCCGTCGGGTGGCAGCGGCTTACCCACGCATAGCGGGAGGAAAGGTGCCGCGGACCCCTTCGAACGGGTGGGGGGATTCGTAGTCACCGGTCTAGTGGTGTAGACCAGATGCCTGGAGCTTGGCCTAGACCAATGGGCCTGTCAACGGCTGTTCGACCGATCAGGACCACCCGTTATCAAGCCGACACCGCACATCGTTCATCGCGTGATGAGGTATTCGTTCCGTAGCCATACATGCAACGATGTGACCCGTTAACGATGTGGCGGGGCCGGTGAAGGCCCCGCGAGAAGCGGGAGAACAGGTCCGATGAGCAGCGACGGGGGAACCAGCGCCCAGGTCAACGACCCCGAGGTGAAGAACCTCGCCGCGCAGGCCGGCACCGACCCGACCGCGCGCGTGCCCAAGTACTACGGCCTCAAGCGCCACCTGCTCCAGCTCACCGAGACCCAGCCCGCGGGCACCCCGGTCCCGCCGGAGCGCGCCCTCGCCGCCCAGTTCGACACCTCCCGCACGACCGTCCGCCAGGCCCTCCAGGAGCTGGTCGTCGAGGGCCGGCTGGAGCGCATCCAGGGCAAGGGCACCTTCGTCGCCAAGCCCAAGGTCGCCCAGGCCCTCCAGCTCACCTCCTACACCGAGGACATGCGGGCCCAGGGCCTGGAGCCCACCTCGCGGCTGATCGAGATCGGCTACATCACCGCCGACGACCGGCTCGCCCCGCTGCTGGACATCAAGCCCGGCGGGCGCGTGCTGCGCATCGAGCGCCTGCGGCTGGCCAACGGCGACCCGATGGCCATCGAGGTCGCCCACCTGTCCGCCAAGCGCTTCCCGGCCCTGCGGCGCAACCTCGCCAAGCACAACTCCCTGTACGCGGCCCTGCGCGAGGTGTACGGCGTCACCGTCGCCGAGGCCGAGGAGACCATCGAGACCACCCTCGCCAACCCGCGCGAGGCCGGCCTGCTCGGCTCGGACCTCGGCCTGCCGATGCTCCAGCTCTCCCGGCACTCCTTCGACGGCGACGGGAACCCGGTCGAGTGGGTGCGCTCGATCTACCGCGGCGACCGCTACAAGTTCATCACCCGCCTGAAGCGCCCCGAATAGACCGCTCCCCCGCTCCCGAATTCCGGGCACCGGCGCACGCGCCGGTGCCCGTTTCGTCTTTACCGGCGCCCATCCGCGAACGCGCGCCGGGTGGGGGTGCCCGCACGGCGTCCGGATAGCGGGAAGTTCTGTCATTCCCAGTGACATGGATCACTCCATGGTCTAGATTGCGCAGCCGTACTGACAGCCGATCACCGATGGTGCTGCTCGGCGGGTCCCGGGGGTGCGCACGGCGTCCCGGGGGCTGCGGCGCCGACGGGGTGGACCCTGCGGAGCGGAGCCGAAGATGCCGTCTGATCCCGATGTCACCGAACATGTCATGCCCGAGCCACCGGGAGCACCGCTCCCGGTGGTGACGCCCGAGCGGGTGCTGGCCGGGCTCGCCCTGCTCGTGCCGATCGTGGCGATGCTCTGGGTGTCCTCCTACGACAAAACCGGCCCGGCGGTGGGCGGGATGCCGTTCTTCTACTGGTACCAGCTGCTCTGGGTACCGGTGTCGGCCGTGTTCACCGTCGCCGCGTACCTGCTGATCAACCGCGACGAGAAGGCCCGCGCAACCGCCCGCCGGGCCGCGAAGGCGGGTGGCGCGCGATGAAGGACGTCAACGTCCCGGCCCTGACCGTGTTCGTGCTGTTCTTCCTCCTGGTCACCGTGATGGGCTTCCTGGCCTCGCGCTGGCGCCGGGCGGACAACGCGCAGCACCTGGAGGAGTGGGGCCTCGGCGGCCGCAGCTTCGGCACCTGGGTCACCTGGTTCCTGCTCGGCGGCGACCTCTACACCGCTTACACCTTCGTGGCCGTCCCCGCGGCGGTGTACGCCACCGGCGCGGCGGGCTTCTTCGCGGTGCCGTACACGATCGTCGCCTACCCGCTGGTGTTCCTCTTCCTGCCGCGGCTGTGGTCGGTCTCCCGGGTGCACGGGTACGTCACCCCGGCCGACTTCGTGCGCGGGCGGTACGGCTCGCGGCCGCTGTCGCTGGTCGTCGCGCTGACCGGGATCCTCGCCACCATGCCGTACATCGCGCTCCAACTGGTCGGCATCCAGGCCGTGCTGGACGTGCTGGGCGTCGGCGGCGGCGCGAACGCGAACTGGTTCGTCAAGGACCTGCCGCTGTTCATCGCCTTCGGCGTGCTCGCGGCCTACACCTACTCCTCCGGGCTGCGGGCGCCGGCCCTGATCGCGTTCGTCAAGGACGCACTGGTCTACATCGTGATCATCGTCGCGGTGATCTACATCCCGATCCGGCTCGGCGGGTACGGCCACATCTTCGAGGCGGCGCACCAGAAGTTCAGCGCGCCGAAGGCGGCCGGGTCGCTGACCGTCCCCGGCGACAAGCAGTGGACGTACGCGACGCTCGCGCTCGGCTCGGCGATGGCGCTGTTCATGTACCCGCACTCGGTGACCGGCGTGCTGGCCTCCAAGTCCCGCAACACGGTGCGCCGGAACATGGCGATCATGCCGGCGTACTCGCTGATGCTGGGCCTGCTCGCGCTGCTCGGCTTCATGGCGATCGCGGCCAACGTCAGCAAGGGCGACAAGAAGTTCAACGCCCAGCTGTCGGTGCCGCAGCTGTTCGCGGACATGTTCCCGGACTGGTTCACCGGCGTCGCCTTCGCGGCGATCGGCATCGGCGCGCTGGTGCCGGCCGCGATCATGTCGATCGCGGCGGCGAACCTCTTCACCCGCAACGTCTACAAGGAGTGGCTGAAGCCCTCCGCCACCGCGGCCGACGAGACCCGGGTGGCGAAGCTGGTCTCGCTGCTGGTCAAGGTCGGCGCGCTGGTCTTCGTGCTCGGCATGGACAAGCAGGCCGCGATCAACCTCCAGCTGCTGGGCGGCCTGTGGATCCTGCAGACCTTCGTCGCGATCGTCGGCGGCCTGTTCACCCGCTGGTTCCACCACTGGGCGCTGTTCGCCGGGTGGGCGGCCGGCATGGCCTACGGCACCTGGGAGGCGTACGGGATCGCCAGCCCGGCCACCAAGCACTTCGGCGGCAACGCGGCCGAGATCCCCGGGATCGGGCAGTACGGCTACATCGGCCTGACCGCCTTCGTGCTCAACCTGGTCGTCGCCGTGGCCCTCACCCTGGTGCTGCGGGCCGTCCGGGCGCCCTACGGCCCGGACGAGACGAGGCCGGCCGACTACAGCGCCGAGACCGGCGGCGACGACGAGCCGGAGAACGCGCCGGAGCCCGTAGCGGCGCACTGATTGGCCGCGTGCGCGCCCTGTGATCGCGCCGTCTTCTCCGTGAACACTGGGAGAAGGCGGCGCGATCATATGTATGAGCGGGCGCGCACGCCGGGCACCACCAGACCGGACCGGACACCACCGGCCGGCACCTGATCGACCACGGGGAGCTCGCGGCAATGGCAGAACTCGGCACCACCCTCAACGGTCAACACCAGTCCACCCGTCCGTCCGTCGCCACACACGGCCAAGCCACGAACAGCCAGGCTTCGAACGGCCAGCCCGCGAACGGCCAGCCGCCCGCGGTGCGGCTGCCGTCCGTGCTGATCGCGACCCGGCACGGCGAGTCCACCGCCAACGTCGAGTTCCAGCTGGCCGAGGCGGCCGGCGCGCTCAGCGTGCCGATCAGCTGCCGGGACGCCGACATCCCGCTGTCGCTGCACGGGCAGCAGCAGGCGCAGGCGCTCGGCCGCTGGTGGGCCGCGCTGCCCAGCGCCGACCGCCCGCGCAGCGTGTGGTGCTCGCCGTACGTGCGCACCGCCGAGACCGCCCGGATCGCGCTCGCCCAGGCCGCCGGACTCGGCGCCGTCCCGGTCACGCTCGCGGTGCGCCACGACGAGCGGCTGCGCGACCGCGAGCTCGGCGTCCTGGAGATGCTGCCGAAGGCCGCCATCGAGGCCAAGTACCCGGAGGAGGCGGCCCGGCGGCGCAAGATGGGCGAGCTGTACTACCGCCCGCCCGGCGGCGAGTCCTGGGCGGACGTCGCGCTGCGGGTGCGCAGCCTGCTGCGGGACGTGTGCGAGGAGGAGGCCGGTCGGCCGGTCCTGCTGGTGGCGCACGACTGCACCGTGCTGATGCTGCGGTACGCGCTGGACCGGCTCACGGAGGAGCGGCTGATGACGCTCGGGCCGGTGCACAACTGTTCCACCAGCCTGTGGCGGGCCCGGGACGGGCGGCTGCGGCCGTCGCACTGGAACGAGACCGGGCACCTGACGGTGACGGACTGAGGGTGCCGGACCGACGGCGACGGACCGACGGTGCGGGCCCGGCGCGTCACTCCGGCCGGACCCCGGCGACGGCCGGCCCGGCGAAGCAGCGCCGGTAGGCCAGCGGCGTGGTCCCGAGCCGGCGCCCGAAGTGGTGGCGCAGGGCCGCCGCGTTGCCGAAGCCGCAGCGGGCGGCGATCGCGTCCACCGATTCGGTGGTGGACTCCAGCAGCCGCTGGGCGAGCAGCACCCGCTGCCCGGTGAGCCAGCGGTGCGGGGTGGTCCCGGTCTCCTGCTGGAAGCGGCGGGCGAAGGTGCGCGGCGACATGTGGACCCGGGCGGCCAGCTGCTCGACGGTGGACTCCCGGTCCAGGTGGTAGCGCATCCAGTCGAGCAACGGGGCCAGGGAGTCGCCGTCGCCCTCGGGCAGCGGGCGGTTCACGAACTGGGCCTGCCCGCCCTCCCGGTGCGGGGCCACCACCATCCGGCGGGCGATCGCCCGGGCCACCTCGGCGCCCTGCAGCCTGCGCACCAGGTGCAGGCAGGCGTCGATGCCGGCGGCCGTCCCGGCCGAGGTGATCACCGGGTCGTCGTCGACGTAGAGGACGTCCGGCTCGACCCGGGTCTTCGGGAAGCGCTCGGCGAGCTCCTCGGTGTGCCGCCAGTGGGTGGTGGCGCAGCGGTCGTCCAGCAGTCCGGCCGCGCCGAGCACGAAGGCACCGCTGCAGATGGAGAGCACCCGGCCACCGCCGGCGACCGTCGCCCGCAGCGCCTCCAGCAGCGGTTCCGGGTAGCGCGGACGGATCGCGGAGGCGGTGACGATCACCAGGTCGGCGCCGGCCAGCCGCTCCGGGCCGTGCGGGACGTCCATCGAGAAGCCCGCGTGGGTGCGGTGCGGGCCCGGACGGGCGCCGGCCAGTGCGAAGTCGTACCCGGGCAGGCCGTCGCCGGTGCGGTCCAGGCCGAACACCTCGCAGGCGACGCCGAGCTCGAAGGGGTGGATGTCCTCCAGCACGACCGCGACCACGTTCCTGAGCATGCGGATCAGCATGCCCGGCGGACCTCGGCCGACGGAAGAGCCGCGTGGCAGGAATTCGAGGCAAACGGTCGTTCCTGCCACTCGTGGGCACCCGCACGGTCCGGCCAGGGTGGAGCCATGGACTCCGAAACGATCGCGAGCGCAATCGCCCTGGCCGGCGCCGTCGGCGGGTTCGGCCTGCTCGGCACCCTGATCGGCCGCGAGGTCTCCCGCGGCGCCGCCGCCGGCCGCGACAACTGGCACCGCGCCGGCGGCTACCCGGCCGGCCCGGAACGCCTCGACCGCCTGTACGGCACCATGCCCGCCGCTTCACTGCGCCCGTCGGCGGACCCGGCCGTCCTACCGGTCCGCGCGACCCCCGGGATCAGGACCGCGCACGGCTCCGGCACACTTTCCACATGGACATCGTCATCCGCCCGGCCCGCGAGGAGGACCTCGCCGACGCCGGCCGCATCACCGTCGAGGCGTTCGTCGGCGACGGCCACACCGCGCCCGACAGCAGCTACGTCGAGCTCCTGCGCGACGCCGGCCGCCGCGCCCGGGAGGCCGAGCTGCTCGTCGCGGTCGACGTGGCCGGCGGACGGGTCCTCGGCTGCGTGACCTTCGCGGTCGGCGGCACCGAGTGGGCCGACATCGCCGTCCCGGGCGAGGGCGAGATCCGGATGCTCGCCACCGCGGCGGCCGCCCGCGGGCGGGGTGTCGGCGAGGCCCTGGTGCGCGCCGCCCTGGCCCGCACCCGCGAACTCGGACTGGCCGGGATGGCGTTCTCCACCCAGCCGCGGATGACGGCCGCCCACCGCATATACGAGCGGGTCGGGTTCCGGCGCGCACCCGAGCGCGACTGGGCGCCCTTCCCGGGCATGGACCTGATGGTGTACGCGATGGCCTTCTGACGGCGTTCCGGCAGCGTGCGCGGCTGGTGGCCGAAGGCCGGTGACTTGAAATGACCATCCGATAGGGACACTGCTAGGATCCGCCGCATGACGACGGGGAGTGCGCCTAGCGGCTGGTATGACGACCCTTCCGGCCAGCCCAACACGCTGCGCTGGTGGGACGGTTCCACCTGGACCGACAAGATTCAGGCCAAGCCCGGAGGCGCCCCGGGCGCCCCCGCGGACGCGGCGGCCCCGACGGCCGTCTCACCGGCGCCGGGCCCGGCCGCAGCGCCGCCCACCCCGACCATGCCGTCCCTGCCGACCCAGACCGCCACGTCGGGCCCGCAGTCCGGCCCGGCCGCCCGGCCCGCGCCGGCCCCGCAGCCCGTCCAGCCGCAGGTCCAGCAGCCCGCGCCGCAGCCGAACCCGCTGTCCGGTCCCGCCGCGTCCGCGCCGCAGCCGATCCCGACCTCGGTGGTCTTCGAGACCGTCGACCCGAAGCGCGGCAAGAACCGGATCCTGCTGGCCGTCGGCGCCGTGGTGCTGTCCCTGGCGATGGCCGGCGCCGGCTACGTGGTCGGGCACAAGACCGGCGGCTCCCCAAAGGCCTCGGCGAGCACCGCGCCCGCGGCCGCCGGCGACCCCAAGAGCCCGAACGGCTTCATGGGCACCGCACTGACCGGCGGCCAGCCGCTCGCGGGCGGGCGTCAGGTGACCGGCCAGGACGGCAAGATGAACTTCATGGTGCCGCAGGACTGGCAGGTCCAGAACGACGCCAAGACCCCGACCGACGTCCGGTACGCGGTCAACCCGTACGCCTGCGTCGGCCACGGCAACGGCGCCTGCACGCGCGGCATCGTCGTCCAGAACCTCCGGGTGTTCAACGGCGGCTGGTCCGACCCCAAGTCCCTCGTGCTCGGCATGGGCCAGCTGCTCTACAACACCCGCTACGGCTCGGACGCGCCCAGCCCGCCGGAGCCGGTGAAGCAGTCGGCCGTCAAGATCCAGGGCCTGGACGGCTACCTCGCCCTGTGGCACGTGCCGATGTCCAGCGGCTCCTCGACCCCGGACAGCTACTGCGGCGTCCTGGAGGTCACCCCGGCGGCCGGCGCGACCACCGTCCCGGTGCTGCAGATCTGCCTGGACCAGGCGGCGGAGGCCCCGCCGCTGACGGTCATGGACCAGATCGCGAACTCCGTCAAGATCACGCCCTGACCGGTGAAACTCCCCGCAGGCCCCGCCCCTCCCGGCGGGGCCTGCGGCGTTTCGCGCCGCGGCGACCGCCGGACCCCGGCTGTGGCCGGCCCACCGCTGCCCGTATGCTGACCGCTTGAACGACAATCCGACCCCAGGTATAACGTGTCGGTCCCGCCGAACCGTTCAGCAACGGGCGGGTGACCACGGCCCACGGGCGTCGACAAGGCAGGAAACCAACGGCTCCGGTGCGACGGGGCGTTGTATGGGGGAATACCGGTGGACTCCACCAACGAACATGCGGCGAACCGGACCGGCCGGGGACGAGGACGCCACGGACGCGTGCTTCCCCGGGCCCGCCACGAACGCCGGCTCGTGCGCCGCGACGTGCGCAACAGCGCCGCCCAGCGCGCCTACATAGCCGGCGCCGACGCGACCGGCCCGCTGTCCCCGGGCGAGGACGGCGCCGCCGTGCGCTACCGCTCGGTGTCCTCCCGCGGCGTCAAGTTCGTGATGACCGTCCTGGTCACGGTCAACGCGCTGGCCGGCCTCGCCTTCGTCGGCTGGCTGCTGCTGCCCGAGCACATCCCCGGCTCCGGCGTGGGCTGGTCCCCGGACTGGCGGATCAACCTCGCGCGCATCTGCTTCTGCGCCGTCATCACCGTCGAGGTGATCCGGCTCGTCCAGAACCTCGCCGTCTGGGTCTTCGCCTTCCGCGCCAAGGACCCCCTGCCGGTCACCCCGCCGCCCGGCCTCAAGGTCGCCGTGCTCACCACGATCGTGCCCTCCAAGGAGCCGATCGAGATCGTCGAGCGCACCCTCGAAGCGATGCTGCGCATCGAGTACGACGGCCAGGTCGACGTCTGGATCCTCGACGAGGGCGACGACGACCGGGTCAAGGAGATGGCCGCCCGCCTCGGCGTGCACCACTTCAGCCGCAAGGGCCGCCCCGAGTACAACCAGGCCGAGGGCGAGTTCCGGGCCAAGACCAAGTCCGGCAACCACAACTCCTGGCGCGCCGAACACGAGCACGGCTACGACGTCGTGGCCCAGATGGACCCCGACCACGTCCCGCTGCCCTGCTTCCTGGAGCGCACCCTCGGCTACTTCCGCGACCCCGACACCGCGTTCGTCGTCGCCCCGCAGGTCTACGGGAACATGTACGACAACTGGGTCGCCCACGGCGCCTCCGTGCAGCAGTACCTGTTCTCCGGCCTGGTCGAGCGCGGCGGCAACGGCATGGACGCGCCGCTGCTGATCGGCACCAACCACCTGTACCGGCCCACCGCGTGGCAGCAGATCGGCGGCTACCAGGACTCGATCATCGAGGACCACCTGACCAGCATGCGGATCCAGGCCACCGTCAACCCGGCCACCGACCGCCGCTGGAAGGGCGTCTACACCCCCGACGTCCTCGCCGTCGGCGAGGGGCCGACCTCCTGGACCGACTACTTCAACCAGCAGAAGCGCTGGGCCTACGGCATCTGGGAGATCCTGCTCAAGAGCCGCCTGCGCTCGGGCCTCAAGCTGCGGCTGCGCCAGCGCGTGCTCTACGGGCTCGTCCAGTTCTACTACCCGAGCGTCGCGGTCAACACCGTCCTCGGCAGCCTCGCCACCTCCGTCTACCTGGCCCTCGGCGTCACCTCCATCCACCTCAACAGCACCCACTGGATGGCCCTGTGGGGTGCCAGCATGGGCAGCTGGTTCGTGCTGTGGCTGTGGCTGCGCCGGTTCAACCTGGCCGCGCACGAGCGGCGCGAGATCGGCATGGCCGGCATGGGCCTGGCCCTGTTCGCCGGCCCGGTGTACGTCGCCGCGGCGCTCGCCGCGCTGCTGCGCCGGCCGCTCGCGTACGCCGTCACCGCCAAGGGCGACCTGCGCAGCGCCGAGTCGCTCTCGACGTTCCGGCTGCACCTGCTGTGGGCGGCGGTCGCGGGCGGGCTGCTCGGGGCGAGCTTCACGCTCCACCACGACATCTGGATCCTGCGGTTCTGGGCGGTCGTCAGCCTGTTCACCGGGGTCGCGCCGCCGGTGATCTCCTTCGTCAGCGGCCGCCGCGAGGCCCGTGCCCAGCGCGCCGCCGAGGCCAAGGCCGCCGAAGCCGCCGAGGCCGTCGCGGCCGTCGAGGCCGTCGAGGCCGTCGAGGCCGTCGAGGCCGTCGAGGCCGTCGAGGCCGTCGAGGTCCCGGAAGCCATCGCCGTCCCCGCGGCCCCCGCAGCGCCCGAAAGCGAGGAGTCGCCCGCCGCCCGGCCGGTGCCGACGCAGCGCCGCCGGCCCGCGCGCGCCGAAGAGGCCGACACCGCCGAGGAGTTCGAGGAGCTGCTGGAGCCTGCGCGGGCCGGCGGCCGCCGTGAGCAGGAGGGCCGCTGATGCTGCGGATCACCGTCCCCCGGATCGCCGCCCTGGTCGCCCTGGCCCTGATGGTCGGCTACACCTTCGTGCTCGCGCCCCGGCTGTCGCGGGGCCACGACCAGGACCCGTACGGCTTCGCCGGCGCCGCCCCGACCGCGATGCCGACCTGGCTCACCAGCGCCCTGGCCGCGCCCCCGACCGCCACCCCCGCGACGGCCTCCCCCGGCGCGAGCGCCGTCCCGGCCCCGACGCCCGCCCCGGCGCCGCAGTTCCCGCCGGCCGGCGAGGCGTTCACCGGCATCATGACCAAGACCGGCCCGTACGACCTCTCCCCGCTCGACGAGTTCACCTCCGCCGTCAAGCACCAGCCGAACGTCCTGGAGTTCTCGGTCGGCTGGTGGGACCGCAAGTTCGACCGCCGGGTCTTCGACACCGTCGCCCAGCGCGGCATCATGCCGATGGTCGCCTGGGAGCCGTGGGACTACCGCAAGGAGGCCAAGGAGGACAAGCTCCGCGGCGAACAGCCGGAGTACGCCCTCTCCAACATCATCGACGGCAGGTTCGACGACTACATCAAGACCTGGGCCGAGGGCGTCAAGGGCCTCGGCTACCCCGTCGCGCTGCGCTTCGCCCACGAGATGAACGGCTACTGGTACCCGTGGGCCGAGCAGTCCAACGGGAACAAGAAGGGCCAGTACGTCGAGGCCTGGAAGCACGTCCACGACATCTTCAAGCAGGTCGGCGCGACCAAGGTCACCTGGGTGTGGAGCCCCAACGTCGACTACGAGAACGCCACCAGCCTCAACACGCTCTACCCCGGCGACGACTACGTCGACTGGATCGGCCTGTCCGGCTACTACGGCACCACCGGCGTCGAGAAGTACAAGTCCTTCGACCAGATCTTCCAGCCGACGATCAAGGAGCTCCGGGGCTTCACCCAGAAGCCCGTCGTGATCACCGAGACCGGCGCCACCGACACCTCCGGGCTCAAGGCGCAGTGGATCGGCGAGATGTTCGCGCAGCTCCCCCAGCACCCCGACATCATCGGCGTGATCTGGTACGAGGCGCGCAAGGAGGTCGACTGGCGGGTCGCCGCGTCCGACGCGGCCGCGCAGGCGTACGCCGCCGGGGTCTCCGCGCCCCGCTACAACACGCCGTGGACCGTGCACTCGGTGCCGGCCCTGACCGCGGCGCCGCCGCCACCGCCGCCCGCGCCCTCGCCCGACCCCTCCCCGTCGCCCTCGGCCTCCCCGTCGGCCGGCAAACCGAGCCCGCCGGCCCGGAAGCCGACCGGCACGGCCACCCGGCCGCGGTCGAGCTCCACCCCCGCAGGGTGAGCGCGCCCCAGGTCCGGCCGACGGACCGCACGACCACGCAGCAGCAGGGAGGCGAGCACCCCATGACCAACCCCGCCATACCCGGCGCCGGACCCGCCGGCCGGCGCCCGTGGTGGGCGCTCGCACCGGCCGCCGTCCTCGCGCTGGTCCTGTGCGCCCTGCTGCTCCCCCGGGACCAGAAGGATCCCGCCGGACCGGTCAAGGCCGCCCCCGTGGTCACCCCGCTGCCCGCCGCGACCGCCGGCGAGCTGTGCTCCACCGCGCAGAACCGTTACCCCTCGCAGACCGTGGACTCCGGCCGCTACCTGATCAACCCCAACGAGTGGAACGCCACCGGGGGCCTGTGCATCAGCAGCACCGACGGCGCCACCGGCTTCAAGGTCACCCGCAGCGGCGTCGGCCCGGCCAGCCTGACCGACCCGCTGCGCGGCCCCGGCGCGTACCCGCACATCAGCACCCAGTTCCAGCCGGGCACCGGGCCGCTGCCGATCCCCGTCAACAACCTGCGCTACGCGACCAGCAGCTGGCACACCACCCAGGTCGACTCGGGCGTCTACAACGCCTCGTACGACATCTGGTACAGCAACAGCCGCACCAGCTGCTCGTTCACCGAGAGCGCCGAGCTGATGATCTGGCTGCGCGGCAACGGCAAGACCCCCTTCGGCGACGAGGCCGGCGAGCTCAAGGCCGGCGGCACCTCCTACCGCGTGTTCCAGGCGCCGAAGACGGGCAGCCACACCCTGATCACCTACGAGATGGCCACCAGCACGGCCTCCGTCACCGACCTGGACCTGCGGGCCTTCACCCGCGACGCCGTCCAGCGCGGCTACGTCCCGGCCGGCTCCTACCTGTGCGCCGTCCAGGCCGGCTTCGAGATCTGGGACGGCGGCGCCGGGCTCGGCAGCGACTCGTTCTCCTTCCAGGCCGCCGCCGGGCAGCCCAGCGGCGCGATCACCTCGGCCCTGCCGGGCCTGTGCCTGGACAGCCGGGTCGGCGGCGACCCGGCGGCGGTCGGCGCGGGCACCTGCGACGGCTCCCCGGCCCAGACCTGGACGATGGCGGACGACGGCTCGATCGGCCAGTCCGGCCGCTGCGTCGAGGACCCCGCGATCGGCTTCCCCGTCCTCACCGCGTGCACCGCGCGGCCCGACCAGCGCTGGCGGGTGACCCCGACGGGACAGCTCGCGAACCAGGACTCGGGGCGCTGCATCGACAACCCGGCGAACCCGGCGGCCCCCTCGGGGACCTCTCCGGGCGCTTCTCCGGGAACGGCCGCGAGCGGCGCGACGCAGGTGCGGATGCGCCCGTGCGACACCCGCACGAGCCAGGAATGGCACCCCCCGGCCTGAGCAGTTTATCGCACGCTGGCTCGAACAACTGTGCCGCGCGACACTACATGTGGGGCTGCATCGGATTCCCGGCACTAGATGTATGCTCATCCCTGCTGTCGACGCAGGGGAACCCGGTGCGAGTCCGGGACTGCCCCGCAGCGGTGTGCGGGCGGCTCAACAGAGCCTCTCCCGCGAGTCCGAGTACCTGCCGACGGCGTGCAGAGGCCCTCCCGCAGAGGCCGGCAGCACACGCAGTACGTTCCGAGCCTCGCGGGCGGGCCGGGGATGACACCGTCGTGCGACGCACCCTTGCGTGCCCGCGCGCGTGCGCCCCTGCCCCGAACGGCCCGGTACTCCGATCACCGCCGCCGATCGCCGCCAGGAGAGAGCGCCTTGACCATCGCTGCCTCAGCCACCCTGCCCACCCAGGGCACCGGCTCCGCCCCCGCCGACCCGACGGTCTCCGACCCCGGCGGCGCGCTCCTGCGACTCCTCACCGACCGCAGCGCCGATCTCCCCCAGGTGGACCCCGGCCACGTCGCCGCCGCCGCGCTGCGCGGGCGCCACGCCGGCTCGGACTTCGCCGAGCTGCGCGGGCTGGCCGTGGACGCCGCCGCGTCGATGATCGCCGAGGACCCCCAGTACTCGAAGCTGGCCGCCCGCCTGCTCGCCCTGGAGATCGTCGACGAGGCCGTCGGCCAGGGCGCCGTCTCCTTCGCCGCCTCCGTCGCCGTCGGCCACGCCGAGGGCCTCATCGGCGACACCACCGCCGCATTCGTCGCCAAGCACGCCACCGCCCTCGACGCGCTGATCGACCCCCAGGGCGACGACCGCTTCGAGTACTTCGGCCTGCGCACCGTGCAGTCCCGCTACCTGCTGCGCCACCCGATCACCCGCAAGGTCGTCGAGACCCCGCAGCACTTCCTGCTCCGCGTCGCCTGCGGCCTGGCGGTCGGCGACAGCGAGCAGTCGGTGCGCGAGGTCGCCGAGCTGTACGGCCTGATGAGCCGTCTGGAGTACCTGACCTCCTCGCCGACGCTCTTCAACTCCGGCACCCGCCACCCGCAGATGTCGAGCTGCTACCTGCTCGACTCGCCGCTGGACAACCTCGACTCGATCTACAACCGCTACGCGCAGATCGCCCGGCTGTCCAAGCACGCCGGCGGCATCGGCCTGTCCTACTCGCGCATCCGCTCGCGCGGCAGCCTGATCCGCGGCACCAACGGCAAGTCCAACGGCATCGTCCCGTTCCTGCGCACCCTCGACTCCTCGGTCGCCGCGGTCAACCAGGGCGGCCGCCGCAAGGGCGCGGCCTGCGTCTACCTGGAGACCTGGCACGCCGACATCGAGGAGTTCCTGGAGCTGCGCGACAACACCGGTGAGGAGGCGCGCCGCACCCACAACCTGAACCTGGCGCACTGGATCCCGGACGAGTTCATGCGCCGCGTGAACGCCAACGCCGACTGGTCGCTGTTCTCCCCCGCCGACGTGCCCGAGCTCGTCGACCTGTGGGGCGAGGAGTTCGACGAGGCCTACCGCAAGGCCGAGCAGGCCGGCAAGGCCGTGCGCACCATCCCCGCGCAGACCCTCTACGCCCGCATGATGCGCACCCTCGCGCAGACCGGCAACGGCTGGATGACCTTCAAGGACGCCTCCAACCGCGCCGCCAACCAGACCGCGCTGCCGGGCCGCACGGTGCACTCCTCCAACCTGTGCACCGAGATCCTGGAGGTCACGGACGACTCCGAGACCGCCGTGTGCAACCTCGGCTCGGTCAACCTCGGCGCCCACGTGGCCGACGGGGCCTGCGTCGAGGACCTGGCCGACGCCATGGACTGGGAGCGCCTGGACGCCACCGTCCGCACGGCCGTGACCTTCCTCGACCGCGTGGTGGACATCAACTTCTACCCGACGGTCGAGGCCGGCGCCTCCAACTCCCGCTGGCGGCCGGTCGGCCTCGGCGTGATGGGCCTGCAGGACGTCTTCTTCAAGCTGCGGATCGACTTCGACTCGGCCGAGGCCGCGCAGCTGTCCACGCTCATCGCCGAGCGCATCATGCTCACCGCCTACGAGCGCTCCGCCGACCTGGCCGAGCAGCTGGGCCGCCACGAGGCGTACGGCGAGACCCGCGCCGCCCGCGGCGAGCTGCACATCGATCACTTCCCGTCGGCCGCCCCGCAGTGGGCCGACCGCTGGGAGGCGCTGCGCGCCCGCATCGCCGTCACCGGCCTGCGCAACTCGCTGCTGCTGGCCATCGCGCCGACCGCGACGATCGCCTCGATCGCCGGCGTGTACGAGTGCATCGAGCCGCAGGTGTCCAACCTGTTCAAGCGCGAGACGCTCTCCGGCGAGTTCCTCCAGGTCAACCCGTACCTGGTGCGCGAGCTCAAGGAGCTCGGCGTCTGGGACCAGCAGACCCGGGACGCGCTGCGCGACTCCAACGGCTCGGTCCAGGACTTCAACTGGCTGCCGGCCGAGGTCCGTTCGCTCTACCGGACGGCCTGGGAGCTGCCGCAGCGCGCGCTGATCGACCTGGCGGCGGCCCGCATGCCGTACATCGACCAGAGCCAGTCGCTCAACCTGTTCATGGCCGCGCCGACCATCGGCAAGCTCAGCTCGATGTACGCGTACGCGTGGAAGGTCGGTCTGAAGACCACCTACTACCTGCGCTCGCGCCCGGCGACCCGCATCGCCCAGGCCGCGCCGGGTGCCGCCCGCGCCGCCGCGCCGGTGCCCGCCAACACGATCCCGGTGGGCACGCCGACCCTCACCCCGGAGCAGGAAGCCGCCCTCGCCTGCTCCCTGGAGAACCCCGAGTCCTGCGAGGCCTGCCAGTGAGCACCACCGAGAACGACCGCAAGATGCTGCTCGACCCCGGCTTCGAACTGACGCTGCGCCCGATGCGCTACCCGTCGTTCTACGACCGGTACCGGGACGCGATCAAGAACACCTGGACCGTCGAGGAGGTGGACCTGCACTCCGACGTCGCCGACCTGGCGAAGCTCAGCGAGGGCGAGCGCCACCTGATCGGCCGGCTCGTGGCGTTCTTCGCGACCGGCGACTCGATCGTCGCGAACAACGTGGTGCTGAGCCTCTACAAGCACATCAACTCCCCGGAGGCGCGCCTGTACCTGTCGCGCCAGCTGTTCGAGGAGGCCGTGCACGTCCAGTTCTACCTGACGCTGCTCGACACCTACCTGCCCGACCCCGAGGACCGCAACGCCGCCTTCGCCGCGGTGGAGAACATCCCCTCCATCCACCAGAAGGCCCAGTTCTGCTTCAAGTACATGAACGCGGTCGACCACATCGACTCGCTGCAGACCAAGGAGGACCGCCGCGCGTTCCTCCTGAACCTGATCTGCTTCGCGGCCTGCGTCGAGGGCCTGTTCTTCTACGGCGCCTTCGCGTACGTGTACTGGTTCCGCTCGCGCGGCCTGCTGCACGGCCTCGCGACCGGCACCAACTGGGTGTTCCGCGACGAGTCCATGCACATGGACTTCGCGATGTCGGTGGTGGACACCGTCCGCGAGGAGGAGCCCGACCTCTTCGACGACGAGATGGCCAAGCAGGTCACGGAGATGCTGGAGGAGGCCGTCGAGGCCGAGCTCCAGTTCGCCCAGGACCTGTGCGGTGACGGTCTCGTCGGGATGAACACGGACTCGATGCGCCAGTACCTGGAGGCCGTCGCCGACCAGCGCCTGGCCCGCCTCGGCATGCCGATCCGCTACGGCTCGACGAACCCGTTCGGCTTCATGGAGCTGCAGAACGTCCAGGAGCTGACCAACTTCTTCGAGCGCCGGGTGAGTGCGTACCAGGTCGCCGTCGAGGGCTCGGTCTCCTTCGACGACGAGTTCTAGGCCTTCAGATACGACAGTGGTGGGGGGGGGGGGGGGGGCGGCGGGGGGGGGCGCGGGGGGGGGGGGCGCGGGCGGGGGGGGGGGCGGGGGCCGGGGGGGGGGGGGGGGCAGCTCAGCAGACACCCACACT
>NZ_JBHWGD010000037.1:24131-35035 GCF_042733235.1 Kitasatospora sp. NPDC059722 | reverse complement strand
CTGTCTCCGGCCCCCCCTGTTATATACGGTTTGTTGGGGGGGGGCTGCTATTTTTTTTTACACCACCCTGTTTCAACCCCCCCGCCCGCGCGGGGGCCCCGCCGGCGAAGAGTCACCGCCGTCATCGAACCAACGTGCGGCATCGATCGTATGAACAGCATCTGAAGCGACTTCAGGATGTCGACGGGCCTCCTAGGCTGCGGCCGTCCGTCTTGATCACTCCAGCCCGGGGGACCCCACCATGCTCATCCTGTCCCTGCTGTTCCTGGCCGTCGGCACCGGCCTGCTCATACTGCGGTGGCGCAAGATCGGCTCCTGGCCGGTCACCCTCGGCGGCGTCCTCGCCGGGGCGCTCGGGCTGCTCCTGGGGCTCACGACCTTCGTGCACGTGGTCGGGCCGACGGACGTCGCGGTGCCCACCAGCCTCGGCAAGGTCGGCCGCACCTGGCAGCCCGGGCTCCACTTCAAGTCGCCGCTGACCGATGTGACGACCTTCTCGACCCGCCCCTCCGATCTCAACCTGACCGGTGACTCCACCGTCGAAGTCCACTCCTCCGAGGGCGGGGTGCTGTACGCCGACATCACGGTGAAGTGGTCGATCGACCCCGAGCACACCGTCGAGCTGTTCAAGCTGGCCGGCAGCGCCGACGCCGTCCAGCAGCGCCTGGTCTACCCGGACAGCCGGGAGATCGTGCGCAACGTCTTCGCCCGCCACACCAGCGTCGAGGGCTACAGCTCGCAGCGGGAGGCGATCAGCGCCGAGATCGACAAGCTGATCACCGACCGGCTCGCCCCGCGCGGCATCCTCGTCAACGGCGTCAACCTGCGCAACGTCCGGCCGAACGACGCCCTGCAGAAGGCGATCGACCAGAAGATCCAGCAGGACCAGGCCACCGCCCAGGCACAGGCCGCCGTGCTCACGGCCAAGGCCGAGGCCGAGAAGCGCAAGATCGAGGCCGACAGCACCGCCGCCGCCAACGCCGCGATCGCCAACTCGCTCACCGACAAGATCCTGCTGAGCCAGTGCATCGAGGCCTTCAAGGCCGCCGCCGAGAAGAACCCCGTCTACGCCAGCCCCTGCGGCACCAACGGCACGCCGGTCATCGTGGACGGCACCAAACGCTGAGCCCGGCCCACAAGGCGAACGCCTCCGCCCGGCGGGCTCACGCACGACGGCGCAGGAAGTCGGTGTCGCCGACTTCCTGCGCGCGGGGTTCGTCAGCCGTGGTCTTCCCACTCCGCTTCGCAGAACCGGGCCTCGCTGATCACGGTGTCCCCGGCCCGGACGGCCCGGACGTACAGGCCGAGCCCGTCCAGTTCGAGGTCTTCGCCGCAGCCGACGACCACGTCGATCCCGCGGTCTTCGAGGTGCCGGACCAGGGCCGCCTCAAGAGTGGATACCGTCCTGCCGATCAGCCGGATGCCCTCGAACTCGACCTGCGGCCCGGTGCGGCCGAGCACGGTCACGGCGGCCAGCGTGGGGACGCCCTTCAGGTACGAGTAGTGGGTGGTCACACCGGCCTCCTCGAACCGTTCCCCGTCCAGGCGCCACTCGCCGGCCCCGATCTTCGGCGCGCGATGCTGTCCCCGGCGGGTCGTCGGCTCCTCGCCGTGCAGTGCGGCCGCCACCTGCTCCGGACGCATCCCGAACCGAAGCGGCCCGACCCCCACCAGCGGCGTCCAGTCCCAGCGGGGCCGGTCCTCCTCCGCCGCCACCGGCCAGGCCCCGGGGTTCTTCTCCCAGTCGCGGACATCGCGCCACCGGATGACCGGCTCGGTCCCGTACGGATCGTCGGCCGGCCCGGGGCCGACCAGCAGGGCCTCGGTGAGCATCGCGTCCTTCTGCTCCCGCGCGGCGCCCATCGACAGCCCCCAGGCCGCCACCTCGGGATCCCCGCTCCAGTTCACCCTCACCGACTCCCCATCTCGGCGGGCGAGTTCATGAACATCCGCACGCACCTCGGACGGCACCCGGGCGATCAGCCCGACGTCCCCCAGCCGCACCAGCGGTCCGGTCAGCGCGTCCACCGCCACGGCGGCCAAGCGCTCGTCCACCCCGTAGATCGCGGTCACGCCCACGTCCCGGTACCGCTGCCAGGACAGCCTGCCCGCCCAGCTCCGCGAAGCGGAGACGGCCGCCCCGCCCAGAACCGTCCGGACCTCGCCGGGACTCATCCCGAACAGCAGCGGCCCGACCCCCACCAGCGGTCGGAGCACCCACCGCGCCCGTTCCCCGTCGGGCTTCCTGCTCCACCACATCTCCGGCACCCCTCCACGACCGTTCCGAGCGATCTCGCCGGTCACCCTAGGGGAACCGTCCGACGAACCGATCCGCGATCAGGCCGATGCGTCCAGGGCCGCGCGCCAGACCGGGCTGTCGACGTAGTGGTTGTCGAACCGCTCCGCCGACTCGGCGATCTCCTTCGGGTCGGCCTCGCCGCGCATGACCCGGCCGAGCAGGCGCAGGTAGTCGAACCGGCCCATGCCGGGGGTGAAGACGAACAGGACGTCCGCCTCGCAGCCGGGCGCCGCGGCGAAGGCGTGCGGGGTGTGCGGCGGCACGGCCAGGAAGTCACCGGCGTCGAGCACCGTGATCTCCTCGCCCACCAGCACCCTGAGGGAGCCGCTGATGACGAAGAACAGCTCGGTCGCCTTGGTGTGGACGTGCGCGGGAGCCCCGACGGCGCCTTCCGCGAACGTGGAACGGTAACTGGTGAAGCCGTCGGCCGTCCCGTCCGAGTCGGCGAACAACCTCATCACGGAACTCGGATCGGCACAGGTCTCGGCGTCGGCGTGACGGGTCAGCACCGGCTCGAACGGCGCGGCCGGCGCGGCAGGTTCGTGAGCCGCCTCGGCCGCCTCGGCCGCCTCGGCCTGCCCACTGCCGAACACCTCCTTGACGAGCCGCTGCTGCGCCTTCTGGAAGGCCTCGGCCGTGGCGACGAAGTCGAGTTCGGCGTCCCCGCAGGTGAGGGAGGCGGTCAGGGTCCTGCTGCCGTCGGGCGAGCTGTACATCAGCGCGCCCCAGCCCCAGAAGCCGCCGTTGTGGTGGAAGACGGTCCCGCCGTCCGTCTCCTCCACGAACAGCCCCAGGCCGTAGCCGAGTTTGGGGTGCGGCGTGCGCATCTCGGCCAGCAGGGGGGCCGGCAGGAGCTTGCCGCCCATCAGCGCGGAGAAGAAGGTGTGGAGGTCCTCGGTGGTCGAGATCATGTCGCCGGCGGCGGAGATCCAGGAGACGTCGAAGCGGGTGACGTCGACGACCTTCCACTGGCCGGCGTCCTCGTACCGGTAGTAGCCGTGGGCGTGCGGCTCGGGGATCTCCGGCGAGGCGTCCGGCACCAGGGTGCCGGACAGGCCGAGCGGCTCCAGGATCAGCCGCCGCATCTCCTCGGCGAAGGGGCGGCCGGTCACGGCCTCGACCAGCAGCCTGGCCAGGACGTAGTTGGTGTTGGAGTAGCTCCAGTCCGTTCCCGGCTCGAACCGGGCCGGCTTGGACAGCGCCAGCCGGACCAACTCCTCGGGCTGGTAGGTGTGGAACTGGTTGTCCACGTACTCCTGGCCCTGCCAGGGGATGCCCGGCGCGACCGTCCCGTCCTCGTAGTACTCGCCGGTGTAGTTGAACAGCCCGCTGGTGTGCTGCAGGAGCATGCGCACCGTGATCCGCCGGTCCAGCCCGAAGCCGGTCAGGTGGTCGTCCGCCGGGCCGTCCAACTCGATCAGGCCCTCGGCGACCAGTCGCAGCACCAAGGTCGCGGTGAAGGTCTTGGTGGTGCTGCCGATCCGGAACCGCCCGTCGACCGGCGGCTTCTCGCTCTCGCCCAGCTCGCGTACTCCCGCGCTGCCGACCCATTCGCCGCGGTCGTCGTTCACGCGCAGCTGCATGCCTGCGAAGCCGGTAGCGACGATCTCCTCGATGGTCTTCTGCAGCTCGGGGCCGGTGAGGGAGAGGGACATGGTGTGCTCCTTGTAGGACGTGTGGGTGGGTGTTGCCGGGTCAGGTGGTGCGCGGTGCCGTTCCGCAGGGCGCGGGTCAGAGGCTGCGCGCGGTGATGTCGCCGTAGGAGGTGGTGGCGCGGATGTCGAGGCCGGCGGTGCCGTCGTTCTTGAGGGCGTTGCTGATGCGGCCGTGGCCGGTGCCGGCGTCCAGGGCGGCCGACACACCCGCGGCGGCGTCGACCGTGATGTCGCCGGACTGGGTGCCGAGGCGGACGGTGCCGCCCGTGGCCTCCGCGATCCGGATGTCGCCCCGCGCGGTGCTGATCTCCGCGGGCCCGCCCAGCCGGCCGACCTCGACGTCGCCGTCGACCGCGATGAGCCGCAGGCTCGCGGCCTCGTCCAGCTTGATCCGGCGGTAGGCGCCCTCGAAGGAGACGTCGCCGAGGCGGCCGACGGTCCGGAGTTCGGCGGCGGCGGCCTTGGCCTCGACGCGGGAACCGGCGGGCAGCTTGACGGTCACGTCGACGGATCCGGAGGGACCGACGTACTGGGACTTCACCGGGTTCTCGATCCGCAGGACCCCGTCGGCGTACGCGACCGTGGTCTGCTCCGCCGCCTTCACGTCGCGGCCCTTCGCGGCGTTCGCGGGCAGGATCTCGACCGCGGTGTCGGCCCGGTCCGCGGCGATGAACAGGACGCGTCCCCCGGGGATGTCCAGGACGGCGCAGATCGGGGCGGTGGTGTCGAACGTGTGCATCGTGCTCTCCCTGGTGTGTGGGGCCTGCTGCTTTCCGAACGCTGGAAACACTACGTTGCTTTCCATATTTCGACAACGAAATCTTTGCCTTGGGGTAGCATTTAGGCAGGTCAGAGCAGGGAAATCATTGCAACGCCCTCTCGCTTAACGCAACGTCAGAAGAGTCGCGCGTTGCAATGCACTGACGGTGAACGCTATGGTGACAGCGTCAGGGAACGCCGAGCAGCGCCCGGGGAGCACCCGCGGCACGAAAGGGGTCGTGATGCCGGGAGGCAGGCTCACCCAGCAGGAGCGCCAGCAGATCGCGGTCGGGCTGGCCGACGACCTCGCCTACGCCGAGATCGCCCGCCGTCTCGACCGTCCGACCTCCACGATCACGCGCGAGGTGATGCGCAACGGCGGCGCCGCCGGCTACCGCGCCGACCTGGCCCAGCGCGCCACCCAGCAGCGCACCCGCTCGCGCGGACAGGCCGCGGTCCAGGTGCCGCAGGCGGCCCCGCAGCCCTACGGACGCGACGCCGGGGCCGTGCGCGACTACGAGGAGGCCCTCACCACCGTCTTCGCGACCTCGGGCCTGCCCAGGATGATGGCCCGGGTGCTCGGCTGCCTCTACACCACCGACACCGGCAGCATGACCGCCGCCGAACTCGCCCGGCACCTCCAGGTCAGCCCGGCGTCCGTCTCCAAGGCGATCACGTTCCTCGAAGGCCTGGAGCTCGTCCGCAGGGAACGCGACCAGCGCCGCCGCGAGCGCTACGTCGTCGACGCGGACCTCTGGTACCGGTCGATGATCCGCAGCGCCCGGTCCAACGACCGGTTCATCGAGACCGCGCGCCAGGGCGTCGGCGTCCTCGGCCGCGGCACCCCGGCCGCCGCCCGCCTCGAAAACGCGGCCCGCTTCCTCGACTTCGTCAGCGAAGGGCTCCTCCGCGCCGCCGAGCAGGGCCGCGAGGTCCTCCACACCGGCCCCGGGCCGGCCCCGGACGGCACCGCCCCGTGAGAAACACCGCTGCCCCGCACGGAAGGTCCGTGCGGGGCAGCGGTGTTGGAGGGGTGCTTACGCGTTCGGCACGGTCGCGTAGCGCGCGGTGCCCTCGGCCATCTGGCGCAGGGCGTCCTTGCGGTCCCGCTTCGACAGCCTGTCGATGTAGAGGAACCCGTACAGGTGGTCCGTCTCGTGCTGCAGGCAGCGGGCGAAGAAGCCGGTGCCCTCGACGCGGATCGGGTTGCCGTCCTTGTCGACGCCGGTCACCGTGGCGAAGTCCGGGCGCGGCAGCTCGGCGTACGCGGTCGGCACCGACAGGCAGCCCTCGTTGCCGTCGTCCAGCACGCGCTTGCGGTCGGCCGGGTACTCCTCCAGCACCGGGTTGATCACGTGGCCGATGTGGCGCACGCCCTCGTCGTCCGGGCAGTCGTAGACGAAGACCTTCAGGTCCACGCCGATCTGGTTGGCCGCGAGGCCCACGCCCTCGGCCGCGTACATCGACTGGAACATGTCGTCGATCAGGGCCGCCAGCTCGCCGTCGAACGCGGTCACGTCCTTGACCTCGCGGTGCAGGACCGGGTTGCCGACCACGGTGATCGGACGCGCGGTGCCCTTGGTGAGGTCGGGCTCCTCGCCGATCACCTTGACGGGTGCCTCGGGCGCGGCCCCCTCCACGTCGTGCTCGTGCTCGTGGTCGTGCTGCTCCGCCATGTCTTCCGCTTCCATAGGTCTACGCGTACCTCACCAGGGTACTCAGCAGACCTCTTCGAGATCCCGGTAAGCCCGGCTTCCGGGGGCCGCCGCGACCCAGCGGTCCAGCAGCGCGCGCACCAGGTGCGCGGGGGCGGCGATCCCGCACTCGCGCTCCACCAGCCACGACATCCCGGCGGCGCCGCCCTGGCTCAGGTGGCTCAGGTGGCCGGGGTGCGACGCGTCGCCGTCGTCGTGCGGGTCGTGGTGGGCGGTGTGGCCGTCGTCCGAGGCCATCCGGCTCTCCGAGCAGGCCCGGCACAGCAGCCGCACCGAGGACGTCCAGTCCTCCGCGGCGTAGCCCGCGTCCGCGACCATCCGCTCAAGCGCGTCCCGGTCGCCCGCCGTGGCCGCCTGGAGCAGCACGACGTAGGTCGGCACCGGGGACGGCGCCCACAGCTCGATCTCGTCGAACACCGGGTAGGCGATCCCGTCCGTGACCCGCTCGCCGTGCGGGGCGCCGTCGTGCAGCACCACCTCGCCCCAGCGGCGGCCGGAGGACGGCAGCGGGATGGACAGCACCTCGATGCGGGCCGGGTCCAGCCGCCGGCCCCACACCACCTCGGACTCGCCGTCCGGGGACAGCCGCACCGGCGTCGTCCCGAGGTCCAGGGCGACCGGGCCGTCCTGCTGCGCGCCCGGGCCGCCCGGCAGCCTCAGCCCGTACGCCTGCCAGGCGCGGCGGGCCAGCGGCCAGTCCTGGAGGGCGGTCGCGGTGATGCCGAGGTTCCACCAGTCGGGGGCGCCCTGTTCGCGGTCCAGCAGCGCGACGGCCCGCAGGCCGGCCGAACGGGCCTGCTCCCAGTCCCGGCGGAACTTGTGCAGCAGGGCGAGGTTGAACCAGGAGTCGGAGAGCCACGGCTCCAGGTCGGCGGCCATCACGAGCAGCGCGCCGGCGTCCTCGTAGCGGCCGTCGCCGATCAGCGTGAAGGCCCGGTCGGTCGTCTGCCGCCAGGTGGCGGACGGCCGGTGCCGTGCCCGGTGGAAGATCCTCACGTTCGTCCCTGCCGTCGTCGTCCGCTCAAGTCCCGTACCGCCGCTCCCGCGCCCCGAGTTCGTGAAAACGATGGCGCGATTTCCGGGATGCGGGCCCGGTGCCCCGGGTCGGTGTTCCACGCTACGACCGCATCCAACCACGCCCGCCCCCGGGCGCGCTCCCCACCGCCGGGGTCGGGGACGCCCCTACCCAGCCTGCCCGCCCCGCCGCCGCACCTCAACCCCGGGGCGCGGAGCCCGCACCGGGGCCGCGCTCCGCTTCCGGCCGCCCCCGCCGTACCGGGGGTGCGCCGGGTGTCCGCCCCCCGGTCGCGGGCGGCGGGCGGTCAGCCCCTGGCCTGGCCCCCGACCCTGGCCAGGGCGTCGACGACCCGGGCGTCGTACACCCGTCCGCGGCCCAGGCGCAGGACCTCCAGCGCCTCCAGGTGCCCGACCGCCTCGCCGACGCCGCGCCCCCGGGCGGCCGTCAGCAGGTCGTCGTGGGCGTTGGCCACCCGGATGATGCGGGCCGCGAGCGGCACCGAGCCGTCGCCGCCGGCCGGTCCCGGGTAGGGGTCGGCCAGCCGGGCTACCTGCTCGGCCACCTGCCGGGGCACGCCGGTGCGGCTGATCACCTCGCTGCCGAGGCGGGCGATGCGCTGCTGCTCGGCGCAGGGCAGCAGGGCGGTGGCGCCGTCGGGCACCGGCTCGACCAGCGACAGCTGGCCGACGTCGTGCATCAGCGCCGCGTACTCCAGCAGGGCGAGTTCGCGGGTGCCGAGCCCCAGGTCGCGGCCGAGGGCACAGGCCGTGTCGGCGACCCGCCGGGCGTGCCCGTGCGGGGTGTAGCCGGCCACCTCGGTGGCGCGGGCCAGGCTGGCGATGGTCTGCCCGGTGGTGGCCCGGACGGCCGCGGCGCGACGGAACGACACCTGGGCGAGCAGCAGCGGGGCGCAGAACAGCGGCAGCGCCCACAGCCCGACCTCGCCGGCCGCCAGGCTGACCAGCATCCCGGTGGCGACGATCGCCGAGCCGATGCCGAACAGCGCGTGCAGCTCGTCCTCCAGCGCGGCCGAGAACCGCAGCCCGGTCCTCGGGCCGGCCTTCGGGCCCGGGCCGCGGGTCCAGTCGCGGCGCAGCAGGGCCGCGAGGGTGGCGTCGCAGAGGGCGGCGAGCGCGGCGACGGCGGTCAGGAACACACCGTAGGCGGGGCCGTCGGGCGAGAAGCGGTCGACCAGGCCGCTGTTGTAGAGCGGCTGGAAGACGGCGGCGGCGAACCCGACGCCGAGCAGCCGGCGGGCGGCGCTGTCGCGCCGGACGGGGTCGGCCCAGGGCGGGCGCCGGTGCGGACGCCCGGGGTGGGGCAGGGCGAGCCCGGGCAGCCAGGCGAGCAGCAGGCCGACGCCGGTGACGGCGACCACCTGCAGCGTGCCGTGCGCGGTCGGCAGCCCGCGCAGCGGCCCGAGCAGCGCGTACGCCAGCGCGCCGGCCGCGCCGATGGGCGCCTGCTCGCGATCGCCCGGAAGGGTGATCCGCACGCACTCGCCGAGCGCGATCAGCCCGGTGAAGGCGAGCGCGACCCGGGGCTGCTCGACCCCGCGCGCCGCGACCGCCACGAGCGCGGCGGCCAGCAGCCCGGCCGCCGCCACCCGCACCGTGTGCGCCGCCCACCGGCCGTCCCGCGGCCGGGCCCGCTCCCGTGGGCGCGGCCCGCTCACGGCTGCCCGGCCGAGGGGACGCTCCCGCCCCGGGCGGGCACCCGGCCCGGGGCGGCCCGGACGGGCTCCGGCACGCCGAGCGGGATGTCCGGGACGGCCCGCAGGCACTCCCCGGTCGGGGCGGGCAGCACCGGCTGCCAGTCGTGGACGGCGAGCGCGCCGATCAGCGCGCGGACCATCACCGGGTCGAACTGGCTGCCCGAGCACCGTTCCAGCTCGGCGACGGCCTCGGCCACCGGCCGCCCGCGGCGGTAGGAGCGGGTGGAGGTCATCGAGTCGAACGCGTCGGCGACCGAGATGATCCGGGCGAACTCGGGGATCTGCTCGCCGGCCAGCCCGCTGGGGTAGCCGCGCCCGTCCATCCGCTCGTGGTGGTGCAGGATCCCGGCGTGCGCCTCGCCGAGGAAGGCGATGCCGCGCACCAGCTCGTACCCGTACACCGGGTGGACCTCGACGGCCCGGCGCTCGGCGTCGGTGAGGGGACCGTTTCTGCGGAGCAGCTCGGTGGCCACGCCGAGCTTGCCGACGTCGTGCAGGATCGCGGCGAAGCGCAGGGTGCGCAGCCGCTCGGCCTCCATGCCGAGCTGACCGGCGATCAGGACGGCGGCCCGGCCCACCCGCTCGCTGTGCCCGCGGGTGTAGGCGTCCTTGATCTCGACGGCCTGCACGAGCGCCTGGACGGTCGCCTGGTGGGCGTCGCGCTCGCGGTGCCCCTGGGCGAACACCCACGCCGAGATCGACAGCGGCAGCAGCGCGAGCAGCGCCGCGAACGCGCCGTACGGGCCCTGCCACAGGACGGCGACCATGAGCCCGCCGGCGGCGTGGACCAGGACCGGCAGCCCGCACACCGTGCACGCCCCGCGCAGCAGGACGTCGGCCCGGCTCCCCTCGCTGAGCATCAGCATGACGCCCACCAGGACGCCGTTGACCAGGCAGAACGCGACGAGGGCGGCGAGGCCGGGCAGCAGGGCGGCCGGGAAGCGGGAGCCGAGGAGCAGTTGCGGGCCGCGCAGCAGGTGGAAGGCGACGGCGCCGGCGAAGGCGCTCAGCGCGAGCTGGGAGCCGTTCCACAGCTGCCGCTGCCGGTAGTGGCGCCCGCCCGGGCCGCCGAGCAGCGCCGCCGGCACGGCGACGAACGCGGCGGCGGCCGGCGGGAGCATCAGCACGCCGGCGAACAGCACCGGGAAGAACGCGTTCACCCCGGGCCGCACGGGCGCCCGCTCGGCCGGCACCGGGCGGCGCAGCAGCCGGCGCACCAGCCGCTGGCAGGGGGTGGGCAGGCCCTGGGCGAGCGACTCCCAGCAGCCGTGGAGGAAGCCGAGCAGCCCGACCTTGGGCCAGTCGACCGGGGAGCCGAGCCAGCGCGGCACCCCGGGCAGCGCCACGGTGGGCAGCAGCGGCAGCAGGCAGCAGAGCGCCGCCACCGGAACGGCCACGAGGTAGCGCGTCGCGCCCTCCGGCAGGGCCGCCCCTCCACTGTCGCTAGCGATCTCGACCTCCCTGCCGTCCTGGCCCGCTCTCCGCGCTCAGCGCGCCGGGCGGACCGGCGGTGAGTGTCCGTCAGGAGGATAGGCCGCGCATCGGGCGCGGGGACGCATGATCGCGCAATGCCGCAGTTGGCACACCGCCAACTCACTCGAACGAGTGAGGGGCGCATGCAAGCAGAACGGGAGCGGGGGCGCGGGGGGCCCCCCCCCCCCCCGCCGCGCCCCCCCGCCCGCGCCCCCCCCCCCCCCCCCCCCCCCGCGCCCCCCCGGGGCACACCCCCGGCGCCCCCCCCCCC
>NZ_JBHWGD010000037.1:0-24121 GCF_042733235.1 Kitasatospora sp. NPDC059722 | reverse complement strand
CCTTTGTCCCAACCCCCAAAACACAATCACTCTTTTGGGGGGCATTTAAACAACACCGGCGGGGGCCCGGGGCACACCCGCTCCCGGGGCCCGCTGAACTCCGTGTCCGGACCGTCCGGCCCGCCCTCGCCGGCGGGCCCGGCCGGTTACTCCGCCTGGGCGCCGGCCTCGACCGGCGCACCGGGGCGCACGCCCGGCTGCGGCGCGTCGCCCACCTCGGGGACCGGCCGCGCCGTCTCCGCGTGGATCTCGACCGTGGCCTCGACGGCCACCACGACCTGCTCGCCCGAGCGCTGCCCGGCGCGGATCGAGTCGATCCTGGCCAGCACCTTGCTGCGCAGGTCGGCCGGGGTGTCGTCGCAGCCGCAGGAACGCTTGATCAGCGCCTTGATCGCCTGCTCCAGGCCGTACTGGCGCAGGCACGGCGAGCACTCCTCGAAGTGCACGCGCAGCTTGGCGCAGTCGCCCTCGGCCATCTCGTTGTCGAGGAATTCGTAGAGGTGGTCGAGGACCTCGCCACACTCGGTGTCGTGCGGATCGCCGCAGCTCATGAGCCCGAGCCCTTCGCTTCCTGCCCTGCCCCGCTGCCGGCCGGGACGAGCCCGCGCTCACGGGCGTAGTCCTCCAGCATGCCGCGCAGCTGACGACGGCCGCGGTGCAGCCGGGACATCACCGTACCGATGGGAGTACCCATGATGTCCGCGATCTCCTTGTACGCAAAGCCTTCGACGTCCGCGAGGTACACAGCGATCCGGAATTCCTCCGGGATGGCCTGGAGGGCGTCCTTCACGTCGCTGTCGGGGAGGTGGTCCAGGGCCTGGGTCTCGGCCGAGCGCAGCCCCGTCGACATGTGCGACTCGGCGCGCGCCAGCTGCCAGTCCTCGATCTCCTCGGCGGCGGTGCGCTGGGGCTCCCGCTGCTTCTTGCGGTACGAGTTGATGAAGGTGTTGGTGAGGATGCGGTACAGCCAGGCCTTGAGGTTCGTGCCCTCGCGGAACTGGTGGAACGACGCGTACGCCTTGGCGAACGCCTCCTGGAGCAGGTCCTCCGCGTCCGCCGGGTTGCGCGTCATGCGCAGCGCGGCCGAGTACATCGGATCCAGGTAGCCCAGGGCGTCGCGCTCGAAGCGCTCCCGCCGGGCCTCCTCGGTCTCCTCGGCCGACACCCGGAAGGTGTCCTCACCGATCGCCTCGGCCAGTTCCTCACCGGTGAGCGCCTCGCCCTCGGGCCGGCCCTCATCCGGGCCACGGCCGGGTTCGGCCTCGTGCTCGGTCCCGACGACCGGACCCACCTCCTCGGCATGGCGCGCACGGCCCACGGCGGGCCGCCCCGAAATGGAGGATATCGGGCTGACGGGCTTCTCGCCCGCGACTATCCAGTCGGACCAGGCGGGAGCGAACGCCGTGGCGGCCTCTCGCTCCTCCGGCCGCTCCGGGCACGCGATCGAACCCATCTGCCCTGCCTCTCACCCGTTAATCTGCTGACGAGGGTGTCAACCACAGGGCCCCCGCCCGCATTCCCGGCCCCGCGCGGCTTTCACCCGCACGGGTGAGCGAACGGTGCGCCCGGGGAAACCCGCAGCTCACCGCCGGTCCCGCGCTCACAGCAGCCCGAGCACCCAGTCACCGACCGCCCCGCAGATCAGCTCCAGCACCTCGTCCTGCCCCACCGGGGCCCGCTTCGGCACCTCGAAGCCGTGGCTGCCGTACGGCACCTCCACCAGCGCGTGGCCCCGCGGCAGCTCCGGGAACTCGGCCGGCCCGCCGAACGGGTCCGCCGCGCTCTGCACCACCAGCGTCGGCAGCCCCGACTCCAGCAGCTCCTGCGCCCGGCTCTTCTCCGGCTTGCCCGGCGGGTGCAGCGGGAACGCCAGCGCCACCACGCCCACCGCCCCGCTCACCGCGCCCGTGCGGCACGCCACCCGCGCCCCGGCGCTGCGCCCGCCGACCACCAGCGGCAGGCCCTGCCCGGCCAGCCGCTCGGCCACCGGCCGCCAGCCGAGGTCCAGCGTCCGCGGCGCCGGGCCGAGCTTCTTCCCGGCCACCCGCCACGGCTGCTCCACCAGCGCCACGGTGATCCCGCGCGGCGGCAGCGCCGCGGCCAGCGCGACGAGGTCCCGCGCGCCGGTCCCGCCGCCCGCGCCGTGCCCGAGGGCCAGCAGCGCCTTCGGGGCTGCCGCCCGGTGGTAGGTGATCCGGGCGTCCCCGGCCTCGGTGGGGACGAGTTCGGTGGTCGTCAACGGTGGCTCCCTCTCGGAACGGCACGGATCCGCAACTCGGTTGGTCAGAACAGCGCGGACGGTCGGGACGAACGGCCGGCACGGACGGTCAGAACAGCGTGGTCTCGTACTCGACCTCGGTCCACGGTTCCTTGAGCTCCGGGCCGTTGTTGCGGATGCTGCCCACCGCCGGCGACACCGGGGTGGCCCGCAGCGCGCCGGGCGGCGGGGGTATCAGCAGCCGGCGCAGCCCGTCCGGGTCGCTCTGCCCCGGGTCCAGCCACTCGTCGAACGAGGACGGGTCGAGGAACAGCGGCATCCGCTCGTGGATCGGCGCGAGCAGCGGCTCCGCGTCCGTCGTCACGATCGTGAACGTCACCAGCCAGGCCGCCGGGTGCCCGGCCGGCACCGTCCGGTCGCGCCAGAACTCGTACAGCCCGGCCAGCGCCAGCGGGGCGCCGTCCGTCCGGGAGACGAAGAACGGCTTCTTGCGCGGCTTGCCGCGCTCGGCGGGCACCGTCTGCCACTCGTAGTAGCCGTCCACCGGCAGGATGCACCGCCGGGAGGCGAACGCCTGCCGGTAGGAGGGCTTCTCGTGCACGGTGTCCGACCTGGCGTTGATCATCTTCACCGCCGTCTCGGCCGAGTTCGACCACTGCGGGACCAGGCCCCAGCGCAGCACCCGCAGCTGGCGCACCGCGCCCGGCCGCTCCTTCGACATCCGCTCCAGCACCACGAACGCGCTGTTCGTCGGCGCCACGTTCCAGTTCGGCGCGAGGGTCTCCTCCGGATCCCACTGCTCGACCCCGAAGAGGTCGAGGAGGTCCTCGGGCTTGCTGCTGGAGGCGAAGCGACCGCACATGCGGGCCACTCTGCCACGGCCCCGGGTCTCACCACTTCTTCATCCCGAACAGCGAACCACCGCCTCCCGCCCTCCCGTCCCCGCATGGGAGGCTGCTCCGAACGGCCCAGCACAGCGAACGGAGGCGAGACCCCGCCATGACCCCCAGCCCGACGACCGGACACGACCTCGGCGACCTGTGGGACCGGGTGACCGGCACCCAGGCCGCCCCGCCCGGCTGGCTGGTCCTCGCCACCGGCGCGCTCGCCCTGCTCGCCGTCCTCGCCCGCCCGCTGTGGCACGTCACCCGCAACGCGGTGACCATCGCCCACGAGGGCGGCCACGGCCTCGCCGCCCTCGCCACCGGCCGCAAGCTCGCCGGGATCCGGCTGCACTCCGACACCTCCGGCCTCACCCTCTCCTACGGCCGCCCCACCGGCCCCGGCATGGTCCTCACCGCCGCCGCCGGCTACACCGCCCCCGCCCTGCTCGGCCTCGGCTGCGCCGCCCTGCTCGCCGCCGACCGCATCACGCTGCTGCTGTGGCTGGCGATCGTGCTGCTCCTCGCCCTGCTGGTGCGCATCCGCAACGCCTACGGCCTGTTCACCGTCCTCGTCGCCGGCGCCGCCTTCTTCCTCGTCTCCTGGTTCGGCAGCGCCCAGGTCCAGGCCGGTTTCGCCTACCTCGGCTGCTGGTTCCTCCTGTTCGGCGCCGTCCGCCCGGTCCTGGAGCTCCAGCACCAGCGCCGCACCGGCTGGGCCCGCGACTCCGACGCCGACCAGCTCGCCCGCCTCACCCACGTCCCGGGCCTCGCCTGGGTCACCGTCTTCCTGCTGGTCGCCCTCGCCTCGCTCGCCCTCGGCGCGAGCTGGCTGCTCCAGCCCTTGCACTGAACCCCCACAGTCCCGGCATGCGGCCGCAGCGGGGGCCGTTCCGGTACGGCCCCTAAACTGGCCCCCATGACCGAGACCCTGTGGCCCGCCCCCGTCGCGACCACCCCCGTTGACGCCACCGTCACCATCCCCGGCTCCAAGTCGGTCACCAACCGGGCCCTGGTGCTGGCGGCACTGGCCGACGAGCCCGGCTGGGTCCGCCGCCCGCTGCGCAGCCGCGACTCCCAGCTGATGGCCGACGGCCTGCGCGCCCTCGGCGTCGGCATCGAGGAGAAGGTCAACAACGACTCCGGCGGCACCGGCGGCGGCGAGGCGTGGCGCGTCATCCCCGCCCCCGCCCTGCTCGGCCCGGCGTCCATCGACGTCGGCAACGCCGGCACCGTCATGCGCTTCCTGCCGCCGCTCGCCGTCCTCGCCGACGGCCCGGTCCACTTCGACGGCGACCCGCGCAGCTACGAGCGCCCCCAGCACGGCGTGATCAACGCCCTGCGCGCCCTCGGCGCCCGCATCGACGACGAGGGCCGCGGCGCCTTCCCGCTCACCGTGCACGGCACCGGCGCCCTCGACGGCGGCCCGGTCGAGCTCGACGCCTCCTCGTCCTCCCAGTTCGTCTCCGCCCTGCTCCTGTCCGGCGCCCGCTACAACCACGGCGTCGAGGTCCGGCACGTCGGCGGCCCCGTCCCGTCGCTGCCCCACATCCGGATGACGGTCGAGATGCTGCGCCTGGCCGGCGCCCAGGTCGACGCCCCCGAGGACGGCGGCGAGAAGGACGTCTGGCGGGTCACCCCCGGCGCCCTGATCGGCCGCGACCTGGTCGTCGAGCCCGACCTGTCCAACGCCGCGCCGTTCTTCGCCGCCGCGCTCGTCACCGGCGGCCGGGTCACCGTCCGCGACTGGCCCAAGCACACCACCCAGCCCGGCGACCAGCTGCGCGAGATCTACTCCCGGATGGGCGGCGCCTGCGAGTTCACCGACGAGGGCCTGCAGTTCACCGGCACCGGCCGCATCCACGGCATCGAGGCCGACCTGCACGACGTCGGCGAGCTCACCCCGGTGATCGCCGCCGTCGCCGCGCTCGCCGACTCCGAGTCCCACCTCTACGGCATCGCCCACCTGCGCCTGCACGAGACCGACCGGCTCGCCGCGCTCGCCAAGGAGATCAACGACCTCGGCGGCGACGTCACCGAGACCGAGGACGGCCTGCGCATCCGCCCCCGCCCGCTGCACGGCGGCGTCTTCCACACCTACGAGGACCACCGCCTGGCCACCGCCGCCGCCGTCATCGGCCTGGCCGTGCCCGGCGTCGAGGTCGAGAACGTGGCCACCACCGCCAAGACCCTGCCCGACTTCCCGAACATGTGGGCGGACCTGCTCGGCGAAGCGGCGGCGGACGCCTGAGCGGAGACTGAAGCCATGCGCCGCTACGGCAAGGACGCCGACGAGGACGACATCCGCAACCGCCCCGCCCGCCGGGGCTCCCGGCCACGGACCCGGATCCGGCCCAAACACGAGGACGCCGCCGAGGCGATGGTGCTGACCGTCGACCGCGGCCGGATCACCTGCCTGATCGACCCGGGGACCAAGCAGGAACGCCAGATCGTCGCCATGAAGGCCCGCGAACTGGGCCGCAAGGGCGTCGTCGTCGGCGACGTCGTCAACATCGTCGGCGACCTCTCCGGGGACGCCGACACCCTCGCCCGGATCGTCCGGGTCGAGGAACGCACCTCCGTGCTGCGGCGCACCGCGGACGACGACGACCCGTACGAGCGGATCGTCGTCGCCAACGCCGAGAAGCTCGCCATCGTCACCGCCCTGGCCGACCCGGAGCCCCGGCCCCGGCTGATCGACCGCTGCCTGGTGGCCGCCTACGACGCGGGCATGGAACCCCTGCTCGTGCTCACCAAGGCCGACCTCGCGTCCGCCGAAACGCTCCTGGAGTCCTACGCGCCGCTCGGCATCGACTACGTCGTCACCCGCCGGGACGAACTGGAGAGCGCGGGCGCCGAGGCCGTGCGCGAGCACCTGCGCGGCCGCTCCACCGTGTTCATCGGCCACTCCGGCGTCGGCAAGACCACCCTGGTCAACGCCCTCGTCCCGGACCGCCAACGGCAGACCGGCCACGTCAACGCCGTCACCGGCCGCGGCCGGCACACCACCGTCTCGGCCCTCGCGCTGCGCCTGCCCCCGCCCCCGGGCGCCAAGGCCGGCTCCAAGCAGGCGCTGAACTCGGGCTGGGTGATCGACACCCCGGGCTTCCGCTCCTTCGGCCTCTCCCACATCGACCCGTCCCGGGTCATCCTCGCCTTCCCCGACCTGGAGCCGGGCACGGTCGACTGCCCGCGCGCCTGCAGCCACGACGAGCCGGACTGCGCCCTGGACGCCTGGGTCGCCGACGGCCACGCCGACGCCGCCCGGCTCTACTCGCTGCGCCGCCTGCTGGCCAGCAAGGAGGCCCGCGAGGACGACTGACCCCGCCCGGCCCCGCCGCGTCCCGGCGAGGCCGGTGGCCCGTTCGAGGTGTCGGACCGCGCCGCCCTGGCGATCATAGGAAAGTCGGACCACTGTGCGGTCCGACCCGTCGATCGACAGGGAGGGCACGCGATGGCATGGGCCCTGGTGATCCTGGCCGGCCTGCTGGAGACCGGCTTCGCGATCAACCTCAAGCTCAGCGAGGGCTTCACCAGGCTCTGGCCCACCATCAGCTTCTGCGTGTTCGCCCTCAGCAGCTTCGGCCTGCTGACCCTCTCGCTCAAGAGCCTGCCGGTCGGTCCGGCCTACGCGGTGTGGACCGGCATCGGCGCGGCCGGCACCGCCATCTACGGCATGGTCTTCCTGGACGAGACGACGTCGGTGCTCAAGCTGGTCTCGATCTCCCTGGTGATCGCCGGCGTCATCGGCCTGCAGCTCAGCGGCACCACCCATTGAGCCGCGGGCCGATGAGCGTTCACTCCGTGAGCCCGGCTGTCCCGATCCGGGCGGGCTCGCTAGGGTTTCGGACATGGCCGACTACCACGACGACCTCCGACTCGCCCACGTCCTCGCCGACTCGGCCGACTCGGTCACCCTGGAGCGCTTCCGCGCGCTCGACCTCGCGGTCGAGACCAAGCCCGACCTCACCCCCGTCAGCGACGCCGACAAGGCCGCCGAGGAACTGGTGCGCGGCATCCTGCAGCGCGCCCGCCCGCGCGACGCCGTCCTCGGCGAGGAGTTCGGCCTCCAGGGCTCCGGCCCGCGCCGCTGGGTGATCGACCCGATCGACGGCACCAAGAACTACATCCGCGGCGTGCCGGTCTGGGCCACCCTGATCGCCCTGCTGGAGGACGGCCCGGACGGCGTCGGGCGCCCGGTGGTCGGCATCGTCTCGGCCCCCGCGATCGGCCGCCGCTGGTGGGCTGCCAAGGACCTCGGCGCCTACGCGGGCCGCAGCCTCGCCAAGGCCTCCCGGATCCACGTCTCCGGCGTCTCGCGCATCGAGGACGCCTCCTTCTCCTACTCCTCGCTGTCCGGCTGGGAGGAGCGCGGGCGCCTCGACCCGTTCCTCGACCTCACCCGGGCCTGCTGGCGCACCCGCGCCTACGGCGACTTCTGGTCCTACATGATGGTCGCCGAGGGCGCCGTGGACATCGCCGCCGAGCCCGAGCTGTCGCTGTGGGACATGGCCGCCAACTGCATCATCGTCGAGGAGGCCGGCGGTCGCTTCACCGGCCTGGACGGCGTCCCGGGCCCGGGCGGCGCGGACGCCGTCGCCAGCAACGGCCTGCTGCACGAGGAGACGCTGCGGCGCCTGAGCGTCTGACGCGACCCGTCCCGGACGTGATCGCGGGCCCCTCGACCAGTGGGAGCTGGTCGAGGGGCCCGCCGTCTTTCTCGGGGCAAGCCCGCGGCTACTTCTTGCGCAGCTCGCGGACGGCCGCCTCCAGCCGCTGCCCGTAGTCGGCGTCGGCCTTGCGGAAGTTGTCGACGGCCCGCTCCACGATGTCCTCGCGGTCCTCCGAGACCTTGGCGATGAAGCCGGCCAGGCCCGCGATCAGGCGCTGCTTCTCGTCCTCGGAGTAGAGGCGGTAGAGGTTGCCGGCCTGCACGAAGTCGTCGTCCTCGGCGTGCGAGGGCGCCACGTGGTTGCCGGTCGCGCCGGTGACGGCGGTGGCGGCCCACAGCGGGCGGCCGGTCTCGACCGGGCCGCCGAAGCTGTTCGGCTCGTAGTTCTTCTGGCGGCCGTGGCGGCCGTCGTACAGGTAGCCGTCGCGGCTGTTGGTGCGCGCCGCGGTGGCGTGCGGGCGGTTCACCGGCAGGTGGTCGGCGTTGATGCCGACGCGGTAGCGGTGGGCGTCCGCGTAGGCGAACAGGCGGCCCTGGAGCATCTTGTCGGGGGACGGGCCGATGCCGGGCACGAAGTGCGCCGGGGAGAAGATCGACTGCTCGACCTCGGCGAAGACGTTGTCGGGGTTGCGGTTGAGCTCCAGCTTGCCGATCTCGACCGGCGGGTAGTCCGCGTGCGGCCACACCTTGGTCAGGTCGAAGGGGTTGAAGCGGTAGTTCGCCGCGTCGGCCGCCGGCATGATCTGGACCTGCACGGTCCAGGTCGGGAACTCGCCGCGCTCGATCGCCTCGCGCAGGTCGCGCTGGTGGCTGTCCGGGTCCTCGCCGGCGAGGCGGTTGGCCTCGTCCTGGGTGAGGTTGCGGATGCCCTGGTCGGTCTTGAAGTGGTACTTGACCCAGAAGTGCTCGCCGGCCTCGTTCTGCCACTGGAAGGTGTGCGAGCCGTAGCCGTTGAGGTGGCGGTAGGTCGCCGGGATGCCGCGGTCGCCGAACAGCCAGGTCACCTGGTGGGTCGACTCGGGCGACAGGCCCCAGAAGTCCCAGACGTTGTCCGCCTCCTGCGAGCCGGTGTACGGGTCGCGCTTCTGGGTGTGGATGAAGTCGGGGAACTTGATCGCGTCCTTGATGAAGAACACGGGGGTGTTGTTGCCGACGAGGTCGTAGTTGCCCTCCTCGGTGTAGAACTTCAGCGCGAAGCCGCGCGGGTCGCGCACCGCGTCGGCGGAGCCGAGGTTGCCGGCCACGGTGGAGAAGCGCAGGAAGACCTCGGTCTGCTTGCCGATCTCGGCGAGGAAGCCGGCCCGGGTGTAGGGCGTCACGTCGGCCGTCACCGTGAAGGTGCCGTAGGCCGCGGCGCCGCGGGCGTGCACCACGCGCTCCGGGATGCGCTCGCGGTTGAAGTGCGCGAGCTTCTCGAACAGCAGCTGGTCCTGGATGAGCGCCGGGCCGCCGACACCCGCCGTCTCGGTGTTCTGGTTGTCGGCGACGGGGGCGCCCGCCTCCGTGGTGAGGGTGGGGCGCAGCTCGTCCTGGGTCGTCATGAGAGAAGCCTCCGCGTGATCCGATCGTGAGGACTCGATCCTAACTTGGACTTTGTCTAAGTCAATACTGGCACCAATCTCAGAGCGTGACCTACTCTGGTGCGCATGAGCGACCTGCTGGAACGACTTCGCGGACGTGGGTGGCGCCTGACCTCGCAGCGCCGGGTCGTGGCCGAGGTCCTCGACGGCGAACACGTCCACCTCACCGCCGACGAGGTGCACGCCCGCGCCGCCCGGCACCTGCCCGAGATCAGCCGCGCGACCGTCTACAACACGCTCGGCGAACTCGTCGCCCTCGGCGAGGTCCTGGAGGTCGCCACCGACGGCCGCGCCAAGCGCTACGACCCCAACGCCCGCCACGCCCACCAGCACCTGGTCTGCTCGGGCTGCGGCGCGATCCGCGACGTCCACCCCCACGGCGACCCGCTCGCCGCCCTGCCCGCCACCGAGCGCTTCGGCTTCGTCCTCTCCGGCGCCGAGATCACCTACCGCGGGCTCTGTCCGGACTGTACGCACGCGCCGGCCCGCTAGGCCACGCCACCGCTCAGCCCGCAGCCGCTACGCGCTCAGCTCCGCGTGCAGCGCCCCGAGCAGCCGCCCCGCCCGCTCCGCCACCTCGGCCGGCCCGTAGTCGGCCGCCCGGCGGCACCAGTTCTCCGCCTGCACCGGCTCCCCCCGGCGCAGCGCCAGCAGCGCCAGGCGCAGCGCCGCCCGCCCGTGCCCGGCGTCCGCCGCCCGGGTGTACCAGAGCATCGCCTCGGCCTCGCTGTCCTGCCGGGCCAGCAGCAGCCCCAGGTTGAACGCCGCGCTGCGGCTCCCGGCCTCCGCCGCCCGCCGGTACCAGCTCTCGGCGATCTCCAGCGCGCCGCGCTCGGCCGCCCGCACGCCCATGCGCACCTGCGCCCGGCGGTGCCCGGCGTCCGCCGCCACCGCGTACCAGTGCTCGGCCTCCGCGTCCGCGTCGCCCCGCCGGTCCAGCACCGACGCCAGCCGGAACGCGCCCTCGGCCGAACCGCCCGCCGCCGCCTGCCGGTAGCGCTCCAGCGCGCCCGCCAGGTTGCCGCGCTGCTCCTGGGCGACCGCGAGCTGCAGCGCCGCCTCGCCGTGGCCCTCGGCGGCGGCCCGCGCGTACCACTCCTGCGCCTGCTGGTGCTCGCCGCGCCCGGCGTGCAGCACGCCGAGGTTGAACGCGCCGTCGACGCTGCCCGCCTCGGCCGCCTTGGAGAACCACGGCTCGGCGCCGGACTCGTCGCCGCGCTGGAGCAGCACCACGGCCAGCGCGTTGCACGCCTCCCGGTGCCCGGCGTACGCGGCCCGCCGGTACCACTGCTCGGCCTGCTGCTCACGGCCGGTGCCGGCGCACAGCAGCCCGAGGTTGAAGGCGCCGTTGTGGTCGCCCGCGTCCAGCGCACCGCGGTACCAGTGCTCGGCCTCCTTGGCCTCGCCGCGGCTCGCGTGCAGCGCGCCGAGCGCGTTGGCGGCGTTGCCGTCCCCGGCCTCGGCGGCCTCCTGCCACCACTCGGCGGCGGCCGCGACGTCCCCGGAGTCGCGCAGCAGGAAGCCGAGCGCGCACGCGGCCCGCGGCTCGCCGTTCTGCGCGGACTGCCGGTACCAGCGGGCGGCCTCGTCCAGCAGCGCCTGGTCGGCTCCGGCCCGCTCCTCGAGCAGCACGCCCAGGCGCAGCGCGGCCCGGGCGTGGCTGCGGGCGGCGGCGGTGCGGTACCAGGTCTCGGCGGTGTCCTTGTCGCCGGCCGCCTCGCGCATCCGGGCCAGCCGGTAGGCGGCCTCGCGGTGGCCGGCGTCGGCGGACACCTTGAACCAGCGCTCGGCGCGGACGTCGCGCCGGTGCTCCATCAGGTCGCCGAGCGCGTAGGCACCGAGCGGGTGGCCGTGGTCGGCGGCGAAGTGCAGCCAGTACTCGGCTGCCTCCTCCTCGCCCTGGTCGCGCAGCTGGAGGCCGAGCGCGTGCGCGGCGGGGGCGCTGCCGGCGACGGCGGCCTGGCGCCACCACTGGGCGGCCTCGGCGCGGTGGCCCTGCTGGTGCAGCAGCACGCCCAGGTTGTTGGAGGCGGCGCGGACCCCGGCCGCCGCGGCGGCGCGCAGGTACGGCTCGGCGTCCTCCAGTTCGCCGCGGCGCAGCAGCAGCGTGCCGAGCCGGGAGGCGGCGTCCGGGTCGCCCTCCTCGGCGGCGCGGCGGTGCCGGGCCTCCAGCGCGGCCTGCTCGCGGGCGGCCAGCGCGGTCTCGAAGCTGGTGGTGTCCAGGCCCGCCGGGTCGAGGGCGCCGCCGCCGTGGGCGCCGCCGGAGCCGTCGGCGGACTCGCCGTACGGGCCGACGGCGGAGGTGAACTGACGGGTGGGCACGTGGACGAGGCTGTCGGGGCCGCAGCCGGCCGCGCGGCGCTCGGCGAGGCCGCCGGTGCGCTGGGCGGGCAGGGCGCCGGGACGGCTCTCGGGGCTCTCCGCCCAGGCGTCGGTGTCCGCCTCGGTGGCGGCGCCGGACCTGGCACCTGGCCCGTTCTTGCCGATCAGCCTCATCCGGACTCCCGCTCCCCCAGAGTGTCGCGGCATCCTCCCCCAGCCACCGGCCGGGGGGTCCTCCAGGGGAAGCGCCGGACCCGACGGCTGGTCAGCAGCCGTGCACCGTCCCCCATGTGTCCCATCGTCGCACCACCCGCAACCCGCGTACACCTGCCCCGGCCGAATTCGGGCGGGGCTGCCCCGAAGCCGACGAAATTGCTTCGGCGCTTTGTCGATTTCCCGACACTTCAACCCCACAAACCCGGTGCCGTCATCGTTGGCGACGGTCGATAGTACCGGAGCGGTTCCCGCCGCTTCGGAGCGAAAACGCCAGAGGCCCGGAGGACGAATCCTCCGGGCCTCTGTCACTACTGAGTAGCGGGGACAGGATTTGAACCTGCGACCTCTGGGTTATGAGCCCAGCGAGCTACCGAGCTGCTCCACCCCGCGTCGGTGACTCAACAGTAGCACGGACGCGGGGCGGAACCGAAATCGGTTGCCGCAGCTCAGCGGGCGCGGGCCCAGCGGCTCACGGCTTCGGGCTCGGCGACCCGCCCGCGGTGGCGGACGGGCCGCCGCTCGGGGCGGCCGGCGCCGGAGCGCCGGAACGGGCCGCGTCGGCGGCCTTCAAGGCGTCGCCCAGCGCCTTCTGCGCGTTGCCGTACGCCACCCAGTCGCCGTTCTTGAACGCCGTCTGGCCGTCGTTGTACGCCTTCTCCGCGTCCGACAGCGCCTTCTGCAGCTCCGGCGAGATCGTCCCGCCCGGCTGCGGCGTCGTCGGCCCCGTCGGCGTGCCCGGGTTCGCCGGGGTCCCCGGGTTCGCCGGATTGCCCGGAGTGCTCGGCGCCGTCGGCGTCGTCGCCGGCGCGGCCCCCGCGAACACCTTGCGCAGCGCCTCCTCCAGCGTGTTCTCGAACGCCACGTTGTCGTTCCCGTACACCACCAGGACCTTCTGCAGCGTCGGGTACTTGGCGCCGCGCCCGCGCACGTACACCGGCTCGACGTTGAGCAGCCCGCCGCCCACCGGCAGCGTCAGCAGGTTCCCGTACTCCAGGTCCGAGTCGCCGCCGCTCTTCAGCAGCGTGATCTGCTGCGCCACCTCGGGGCGGGAGTTGAACTGCGACTGCACCAGGTTCGGGCCGAGCGTCTTGCTGTCGCCCGGCACCTTCAGGATCCGGATCTTCCCGTAGTCCGGGCCCGGATCGGCGTCGACCGCCATGAACGCCGCCAGGTTGTCCCGGCCGTTGGGCACGAACGTCGTCGTTAGCGAGAAGCTCGCCGACGTGACCTCCGGGTCCGGCATGCGCAGCGTCAGGTAGTACGGCGGCTGCACCTGCTTGGTGTCGCTCGTCGGGTCCACCGGGACCTGCCAGATGTCACTGCCGTTGAAGAAGGAGTTGGCGTCCGTCACGTGGTACTGGCCGAGCAGGTCGCGCTGCACCTTGAACATGTCCTGCGGGTAGCGCAGGTGCGGCAGCAGCGTCGCCGGGATGTCCGCCTTCGGCTCGACCGTGCCCGGGAACGCCTTCATCCACGTCTTCAGCACCGGGTCGTTGTCGTCCCACTGGTAGAGCTTCACCTCGCCGGTGTACGCGTCGACCGTGGCCTTCACCGAGTTGCGGATGTAGTTGACCTTGTTGGCCACCGACAGCAGCTCGCCGCGCTGGTTGGTCAGCGAGTCCTTCGTCGCCGTGCCCAGCGTCGTCTTCGACGCGAACGGGTAGCCGTCGGACGTCGTGTAGCCGTCCAGCACCCACACCACCCGGCCGTCCTGCACCACCGGGTACGGGTCGGCGTCGATCGACAGCCACGGGGCGACCTTCTCCACCCGCTCCTTCGGCGTCCGGTTGTAGATCACCTTCGCGCCGTCGGTGATCGCCCCCGCGTACAGCATCTGCGGCTCGGCGAAGCGCACCGCGTACGCGGCCCGGGTGAGCGGATTGTCCAGCGAGACACCGCTGTTGCCGGTGTACTGGTACTGCTTGTTCTCGCCGGTCTCGGTCGTGTAGTCGATCTCCTGGTTCGAGCCGCCGACGATCGAGTACGTCGTCGTCTTCTCGCCGTAGTAGACCCGCTGCTGGTAGTCGCCGAGCGCCCCGGTCGCCGGCAGGCCCGACTCGGTGAACACCGGCTGGCCCTTGTCGTTGACCTGGTTGCCCTTGGCGACCACCGCGCCGTAGCCGTGCGTGTACTTGAAGTGGTCGTTGATCCAGTTGCGCTGCACGCCGTTCAGGTCCAGCTCGCGCAGGCCGATCACGGTGTCCTGCTTGTCCGTGCCCGCGCCGTAGCGGTCCACGTCCAGCGTGTTGGGGAACGCGTAGTAGTTGCGCTGCTGCTCGATCGACTGGAACGTCGGCGACACGATGTTCGGGTCCAGCAGGCGGATGTCGGCGATCGTCTGCGCGTCCGGCTTCAGCGCGTCCGCCGTCGTCGACCCCTGCGGGGTGTACTGCGACGTCTGCGCGTCCGCGATGCCGTACGCCCGACGCGTCGCGTCGATGTTCTTCTGGATGTACGGCGTCTCCTTGGCCTGCTCGTTCGGCTTCACCTGGAACTGCTGCACGATCGCCGGGTACACCCCGCCGATCAGCACCGCCGACAGCACCATCAGCCCCAGACCGATCAGCGCCGGCGCCCACGTGCGCCGCACCGGCGTCAGGAAGAACAGCACCGCGCAGATGATCGCCACGAAGAACAGGATCGTCTTCGCCGGCAGGAACGCGTTCGCGTCCACGTACCGCAGGCCCGTCCAGCCCGAAACACCCTTGTACGAGCCGGTCTTGACCGCCAGCGCGTACCGGTCCAGCCAGTACGCCACCGCCTTCAGCAGCACGAAGACGCCCAGCAGCACCGCCAGGTGCCCCTGCGCCCCCGCACTCGCCCGCCGGCCGGGCCCCTGCAGCCGCAGCCCGCCGTACAGGTAGTGCACCAGCACCGAGGTCAGCAGCGACACGATCACCGCGCTGAACGCGAAGCCCAGCACGAACTCGTAGAACGGCAGGTCGAAGGCGTAGAACGACACGTCCATGCCGAACTGCGCGTCCTTCTCGCCGAAGGACGTCGCGTTCGTCCACATCAGCCACGTGCGCCACTGCCCCGACGCCGCCGCCCCCGCCACCAGGCCGATCACCAGCGACACGCCGATCAGCGCCCAGCGCTTGAACGGCGCCAGCCCCGCCCGGTAGCGGTCCAGGCTCTGCTGCTCCACCGACATCGCCGACAGCGGCGGGCGCAGCCGGTGCGCCAGCCACACGTTGAAGCCGACGATCAGCGCCATCAGCAGCCCGAACACCGCGAACAGGCCGACCTTCGTCCACAGCTGGGTCGTGAACACCGACGCGTAGTGGACCGACCTGAACCACAGCCAGTCCGTCCAGAAACCCGCGAACATGACGAACAGCAGGAACAGCACCGCGAGCACGCCCAGGGTCAGCAGGGCCACCCGCGCCCGCCGGGAGGGCGGACCTACCCTGCGCCGGAAACCCGGCCCTGAGCGTTCCGGCATCTGGAATACCACGGTGGCACCTCAGCTGTGTCGTCTGGAGTCGGTCGGTCTTCAGAGCAACTTAACCAGGCTCCGACCGAGTTCCCACCGTTAGCAGACGGTTACGACGCCGCTCCTCCACACCACCCGCACCGCCCGGCGCGGCAAGCCCCACCCGGCGTGTGAGGATTGAGACATGTCCGACGCCACCGCCACGCCCCAGCCCGACTCCCCCGACGACGTCTCCACCCTCCCCGCGGCCACCCCCCTCACCCGCGCCGCCCTGGAGATCGACGAGTACGCCGCCACCCTCGGCTGGGACCTGCCCGCCCGCCTCTTCGCCCTCGTCGACTCCGGCGCCCTGCGCAAGGCCGACCCCCGGGTCGCCAAGCAGCTCGGCCTCACCGACGACGACGCGGCCGGCCTCACCCCCGTCGAGCAGGACGAGATCCCGGCCGGCACCCCCCTCGACAAGTTCCTCGGCACCATCGCCTGGCCCGACGCCGTCGCCGGCTGCGCCCTGGTCGTCGAGCGCCTCATGCTGCCGCCGGGCGCCGAGCAGAGCCGCCCGCGCAACGCCAGCGACGCCCAGCTCACCGAGTGGGTGGCCAACCACCCCAAGCGCGAGGAGGTGCGGATCACCGCCGCCGTGCTGCGCGACGGCAAGAAGGAGATCGCGCTGCGGCTGCGCTCCAAGGACACCGCGCGCGAGGTGCTGACCGGCCCCGACCTGGTGCCCGGCCTGACCGAGGCCCTGCTGGCGACCTTCGCCTAGCCGCCCTCCGGGGCCCTGCCGCACGGCGGGGCCCGCCGCGGCGGATCGCTACTTCGCGGCGCAGGACGGCAGCGCGGAGGTCTGGCCGGAGCGGATCTGCTCCAGCGACTTCAGCGCGCCGTCCAGCGTGTCCGTCTTGACCAGGGTCAGCCCGGACGGGACGTTCTTGCCCGCCTCGGCGCAGTTGCCGGACGGGGTGAGGAAGTACTCGGCGCCGGCGTCGCGGGCGGCGATGATCTTCATCGATATCCCGCCGATCGGCCCGACCTTGCCGTCGTCGTCGATGGTGCCGGTGCCCGCGACGAACCTGCCGCCGGTGAGGTCGCCGCCCGGGGTCAGCTTGTCGATGATGCCGAGCGAGAACATCAGGCCGGCGCTCGGCCCGCCCACGTCCTGCAGGCCGATGTCGATCTGGAACGGGTAGGTGTGCCGGATCCCGGTGCCGATGCCGACCACCGCGAGGCCGGCGCGCTCGGCCGGGGCCTTCGGGTCGAGGTCCCTGGCCGCCACGGTCGGGACGGTGACGTCGGTGCGGGCCGCCGGGTCCGCGGCGCCGTTGCCCGAGGTGTCCTTGAGCCGCGGGACGACGGTGAAGACCACCGACTCGCCCGGCTTGTGCTTGGTGACGCCCGCGGCCACCTGGTCCGTCGTCGTCACCGCGGTGCCGTCGACGGCGACGATCTGGTCGCCCGCGTGCAGCCGGCCCTCGGCGGGCGCGCCCGCGGTGACCGTCTTGACGATCAGGTCGTTGCCGACCGGGATGCCCAGCTGCTTGAGCGCCGCGGTGCGGGCGCTGTCCTCGGAGGAGGCGAACTCCTCGGCGTTCTGCTTCTTCGCGTCCGCGTCCGACTGCCCCTTGGGGTAGACGTTGTCGTGCGGCACCACCATCACGTCGTCGCGCAGCCACCCGATCACCGCGTTCACCAGGCTGGGCTCGTACTTGGCCCCGGTGACCTGCACGGTCGTCATGTTCAGGTGCCCGGTCGTCGGGTACGAGTCGCGCCCGGTGATGGTGATCACCGGCTTGCCCCCCTGCTGGCCGAGCGTGTTGTACGTCGGGCCCGGGCTCATCTCCGTGTACGGCACCTTCATCAGCACCGAGACGCAGAGCAGCGCTATGAGCAGCAGGGTGGCGGCGAGCATCGTCGCGGAGCGGCGTGGCATGGCACGACAGTACGGGACGCGGGTGAACCGGCGCCCCCCGGGCTACCGGCCGGAGGTCTCCCCCGAACCGGCGCTGCCGGCGGTCGTGCGTTCCATCGCGGCCATGAACCGCCGGTGTTCGGCGAGTGAGGCCGGGTCCCCCGTGGCCCTCGGCGCCCGCTGGGCCCAGCCCGCCCACACGGCGGCGAGCAGGACGGCGGCAACCGGAATGATCAACCAGGCGAGCGCACCCATGTCAGTACTCCCAGCTCGTCGTGTCTATGAGCAGATTAACCACTCCGGCGGACAACGCGATCACCGCCGTCCGGGTTACGGGAGCGCCGATCGGCTCACTGCCGGGGAGTATCCGGCGCGGGCGGCCGGACCCGTTCGGGTGAGGCCGCGGCGCGCCTGACGCTCCGCGTGCTGGGAACGTGCGGGTTCAGCAGCTGCCGGCGCCGACCCACTCCTCCTCGCCGTCGGCGAAGACCTGGTGCTTCCAGATCGGCACCTCGTGCTTGAGGTCGTCGATGAGCCGGCGCGCGGCGGCGAAGGCCTCGCCCCGGTGGGCGCAGGAGACCGCGACGATCACGGCCTTGTCGGTGATCTCCAGCCGGCCGATCCGGTGCACCGCGGCGAGCGCGCGGACCGGGAAGTCCGCGACGATCTTCTCGGCGATGCGGCGCATCTCCTGCTCGGCCGTGGGGTGGCAGCTGTACTCCAGCGCGGCCACCGACTTGCCGCCGTCGTGGTCACGGACCGTCCCGACGAAGACGGTCGTGCCGCCGGCCGCGTCGTCGCCCACCGCCTCGTACACCTCGTCCAGGGAGAGCGGGGTGTCGCGGACGGCGAGCAGGCGGATGGGGTCGTGGTTCTCGGACATGACCCCATGATTGCCCATCCGGGGTGGTCCCGGGCAAGGGGCTTCCGCATCACGATCCGGGAATTTCGCATCGTGAGAAGTCGGGGTGGCGGCCGACCCCGCGCTCCGGGCCCGCGGCTCCCTCTCGAGCCGCCCTGCCGGACGTCCCCACGCCGGACGCCCCCACGCCGGACGCCCCCTCGGTGGGCACCCCCTCGGACTCCTCAGAAGCGGCGGCGCTTGCGCGCCCGCCGCACCAGCGCCGCCGTGCCCACCAGCGCCACCGTCGCCCCGGCCGCGCCCAGGCTGGTCGCCGCCTCCTTTCCGCCCAGCCGCCGCCCGGCCACCGCGTGCTTGCCCGCCACCTGCGCCAGCAGCTCCGCCAGCACCTGCTCGTTCGTCCAGGCCGGACGCCAGCCCGCCTCGTGCAGCCGGCTGCCGGACACCACCCACGGGTACATCGTGTAGGCCAGGTCCCCGGCCGGCGCCGGGGTCAGGCCCAGACGGTGCAGCCGGGCCGCGGTGCCGAGCGCCAGGGAGGCCGGCAGCTCCATCCGGCGGATGCCGGACAGCCGCTCCACGTCCTCCTGCTCCAGCCAGCCGTCGCAGCCGACCGTCACCTCGCCCTCGACCAGGCCGAGCGCCGCGTACTCCAGCGCCATCGCCAGGTCGTCCACGTGGCAGAACTGCCAGCACGGCCGCGAACCGGCCACCACCAGCAACCGGGGCGCCTCGAAGTGCCGGGTCAGCACCGTGTCCACGCCCGGACCCACCACGACCGCCGGGCGCAGCACCGTCACCTGCAGCCCCGGGTGGGCGCGCGGCGCCCGCCGGGCCAGGCGCTCGATCTCCAGGAGGTCCCCGACCAGCGAGGCCTCCTCCGTCGCCCGCAGCTCGGAGTCCTCGGCCAGCGGTACCTCGTTGTCGGCCAGCGCGCCGTAGACCATCGCCGACGTGCACAGCACCACCCGGTGCACCCCGGCCGCCGCGGCGGCGGTCAGCACGGTCTGCGCGCCGCGGACGTTGTAGGCGCTGCGGGCCCGCGGATCGGACTCCATGCCGAAGTCCATCGCCAGGTGCACCACGACGTCGACCCCGGCCAGCCGCTCGGCGACCGCCGGATCCCGCACGTCCAGCACCCGCCACTGCACGCCCGGCACGTCACCGCGCCGGTCGTCCACCGCGAGGACCTTCTTCACGTGCGGGGAGGCCACCAGGCGGGCCGCGACCCGCTCGCCGAGCACCCCCGCGGCCCCCGTGACGGCCACGACGACCGGCCGTCCGCCGTAGGCTGGAGGCGGCGACGCCGTGGTGTCCGGGGCGTCCTCGCCTCCGGTCAGCCCAGAGCGAACGTCCGAGGGCGGGGAACTCACCGGCCATCCTCCACGGTTAGCTTATGTGCGTACGTACGTGTGTCACGTACGTCCATCCTGCCCGAGGCGAAGGCCCCGCGGTGCACCCGGCGCGGGCCCGCCGCGCGGGAGCCGCTCGCGAGTCCCCACTCCGCCGCCGCCCCGGGCCCGCAGGATTTCCCGCCACACCCGTATGACGGCCGACCGGATCGAGGACCCCGTGAGCGACCTTCCCTTCGGATTCGGCGTTCCGCCCGAGGAGCCCGAGGACGGCAAGGCCAAGCCCGACGACGAGCAGAAGAAGAAGGACCAGGGCTCGCAGGGCGCCGACCAGAGCGGCCCCCAGCCCTTCGGCTTCGGCGCCGGCAACCCCTTCGGCGCGCTGTTCGGGATGCCCGGCACCCCGGGCGCCCCCGGCGCGGGCGACAACCCGTTCGCCGCGATGTTCGGCGGCCTCAACCCGGGCGACCTCGGCGCCGCGTTCCAGCAGCTCGGACAGATGCTCTCCTTCGAGGGCGGCCCGGTGAACTGGGACCTCGCCACGAACATCGCCCGCCAGACCGTCGTCGCCGAACCCGCCGAGGGCAAGAGCAAGGACCGCTCGGTCAGCGCCGCCGAGCGCTCCGCCGTCGCCGAGGCCGTCCGGCTCGCCGACCTCTGGCTCGACGGCGCCACCGAGTTCCCCTCCGGCGCCGGCACCGCCGTCGCCTGGAGCCGCGCCGAGTGGATCGAGGCCACCCTCCCGGTCTGGAAGGACCTCGTCGACCCCGTCGCCGAACGCGTCGGCACCGCCATGGGCGGCGTCCTGCCCGAGGAGATGCAGGCCATGGCCGGCCCCCTCATGGGCATGATGCGCTCCATGGGCGGCGCCATGTTCGGCACCCAGATCGGCCAGGCCCTCGGCGCCCTCGCCGCCGAGGTCGTCGGCTCCACCGACATCGGCCTGCCCCTCGCCCCGGCCGGCAAGGCCGCGCTGCTGCCCCAGAACGTCGCCGAGTTCGGCGAGGGCCTCAGCGTGCCCGCCGAGGAGGTCCGCCTCTACCTCGCCCTGCGCGAGGCCGCCCACCAGCGCCTCTTCGCCCACGTGCCGTGGCTGCGCGCCCACCTGCTGGGCGCCGTCGAGGCCTACGCCCGCGGCATCAAGGTCGACACCTCCCGCATGGAGGAACTCGTCGGCCAGCTCGACCCCACCAACCCCGAGGCGCTCCAGGAAGCGCTCGCCGGCGGCCTCCTCCAGCCCGAGGACACCCCCGAGCAGAAGGCCGCCCTCGCCCGCCTGGAGACCGCGCTCGCCCTCGTCGAGGGCTGGGTCGACGCCGTCGTCCACACCGCCGCCGAGCCCCACCTGCCCCAGGCCGGAGCCCTGCGCGAGACCGTCCGCCGCCGCCGCGCCGCCGGCGGCCCCGCCGAGCAGACCTTCGCCACCCTCGTCGGCCTGGAGCTGCGCCCGCGCCGCCTGCGCGACGCCGCCCGGCTCTGGGCGCTGCTCGCCGACGCGCGCGGCGTCGAGGGCCGCGACGCCCTCTGGCAGCACCCCGACATGCTGCCCACCGCCGCCGACCTCGACGACCCGGACGCCTTCGTGCACCGCGGCGCGGCCGGCGACCTGGAGGGCGGCATCGACTTCGACGCGCTCGACAAGCTGCTCGGCGAGGCCGCGGCCGGCGGCACCACGAACCTGACCAAGGGCGACACCCCCGAGAACGACGGGCCCAAGCAGGACGGGCCCAAGCAGAACGGGCCCGAGCAGGACGGCACCGACGGAAAGGGCGAGCCCACCGCATGACCGCCACCGACCCGGGGGCGTCCGCCCTGCACGCGGACGCCGTCGGCACCCTGACCCGGTGGCGGCCCGCCGATCAGGACCAGGAACAGCTGCGGCTGGACTACCTGGAACACCTGCACGCGCAGCCCGAGGGCCTGTACCGCTCCTGCCTGCCCGCCCACATCACCGCGAGCGCCGCGGTCGTCGACCCGGCGGCCGGGCGGGTGCTGCTCACCCTGCACCCCAAGGTCGGCCTGTGGCTGCAGATGGGCGGGCACTGCGAGCCGGGCGACGCCGACCTCGCGTCGGCCGCGCTGCGCGAGGCCGTCGAGGAGTCCGGCATCCCGGACCTCACCCTGCTCGCCGTCGACGGCCGGCCCGCCCCGGCCAAGCTCGACCGGCACCAGGTCCGCTGCACCGGCAAGGACCGGCCGGAGAACACCCACCTGGACGTCCAGTACATCGCGCTGGCCCCGGCCGGCGCGCAGGCACTGATCAGCGAGGAGTCGCTCGACCTGCGCTGGTTCGACTACGACGGCCTGCCCGAGCTGACCGACCACTCGGTGCGCGACCTCGTCGCGCGGGCGAGGCGGCTCACGAGCTGAGGTGCGACAACCGGAAGGGGGCGCGGGCCGCATAGGCCCACGCCCCCTTCCGTCGCTCCCACGTTCGATCCCGCGGCCCCGCCGCGCTTCCCCCCGCCTTCCCGCTCCCCACCTTCCCCCGTTTTCCTGCCTCCCCCGCCGGGCTCCTCAGCCGGGCTCCTCAGCCGCAGGAACGCGCCGGATCGGACTCCGGGTCCGCGCTCCGGGCCCCCGGGATGTGCGGCAGCCGCGCCGCCGACACCACGCCCTCCAGGTACCCGCGCGCCCGCTCCGTCCGGGGATAGGCCTCCAGCAGCGCCCAGAACCCCGGACCGTGATCCGGCACCAGCAGGTGCGCCAGCTCGTGCAGCAGCACGTAGTCGAGCACGTACTCCGGCATCCCCTGGAGACGGTGCGAGAGCCGGATCGTCCCCTCGCTCGGCGTGCACGAGCCCCAGCGCGAATTCTGGTTCGTGACCCAGCGGACCTGGGCCGGCTTCGCCCGGCCGTCCAGGTACGCGGCCGACAGCTCGCGGGCCCGCGCCTCCAACGCGTCGTCCCCCGGGATCCGGCGGCTCTCCTGCGCGGCCAGCTTCTCCAGCATCTGCGCGACCCACCGCTGCTCCTCGGCGTGCGACATCCGCGCCGGGATCAGGACGACGGTGCGGTCGCCCTCGCGGTAGGCCGAGACGGTGCGGCTGCGGCGGGCACTGCGGCGCACCTCGACCCGCGTGCGGTCGTGCGACTCCCCCGGCTTGGGCGGGGACGCCTGGTGCTGTGCCTGGTGCTGCGTCTGATGCTGCGTCTGGTGCTGGGGCTGCGCGGATTTCGGCTGCTGATCCGAGCGCCCGCGCGTGCTCGGCGCCGCCACTTGCGACCCGGACGCTGCACGGGCACGCCGACGCGACGCCGATGGATGGGAGTCCCGCTCGGCTGCCATGGCACACGACGTTACCCGCTACCACTGACAGAAGTCCGCTGCCATGGCCGAAATCTTTCGTGGAGTGATCGGTAACGAAAGGCCGACAAGGGGTGTCCGGAAACCGACGCCGGAGCGGATACCCAGTTATCCACAGGACCTGCGAACCGATGATGTGATCATGGGCCAGTGCCTGTGGATAACCCGGCGCACGATGTCGCCCCGATCGGGCAAGCTGCCGTCAGCCGTCCGAAAACGATCGGAAAGGAGACCGCCGTGCGCCTCGCCCTCAAGCCCGCCCTGTCCCGCAGCTGGCGCGACACCGAGACCCTGCAGTTCGGGACCATCAGCCGCTACGCGGGAGTGGTCGAGCACGCCGACAAAACCCTGTGCGACTTCCTGGGCCTGCTCGACGGCACCCGGGACCGTCCCGCGCTGCTGGCGGCCGGCGAGAAGGCCGGGCTCGGCCGCGACCCGGCCGAGGCGCTGCTCGCCGAGCTGGAGGAGGCCGGGCTCCTCGACGACGCGGAGGCGGCCGAGGCCGCGCTCGCCCGCTTCCCGCAGCCGCACCGGGAGCTGCTGGGGCCGGACCTCGCCTCGCTCTCGCTGGTCCACTCCGGCCCGGGTGCCGCACCGGCGGTGCTCGCCCGGCGGGCGGACACCAGGATCGAGGTCCGCGGCGCGGGGCGGGTCGGGGCCGCCGTGGCGGCGGTGCTCGCGGCGGGCGGGGCGGGGGCCGTCACGGTGAAGGACGGCGGCCGCGTCCGGCCCGGCGACTGCTCCCCCGCGGGCGTACCGCCGTCCGACGTCGGGCGGCTGCGGATGACGGCGGCCAAGGAGGCGGTCCAGCGGGCCTCGGCCCGTCGCCCGGCACCCGCGCCGCGGCGGGCCGCGGACGCGCCGCCCGATCTCGTGGTGCTCGCGCCGCGGGACGGCAGCGGGGCGTTCGCAGGCGGGGCGTACGAGGCGCGGCAGCTGCTGCGGGCCGGGGTGCCGCATCTCTACGTGGGCGTGGTGGAGGAGTTCGGGGTGGTCGGGCCCCTGGTGGTGCCGGGGGTGTCGGCCTGCGGGCACTGCCTGGTGCTGCGGAGGGAGGACGAGGACGCGGCGTGGCCACGGGTGCTGGCCCAGCTCGCGGACGGAGGACCAGGGCGTGCGCGCACCCCGGCCTGCGACACCGCGATGGCCACCGCCGTGGCGGGCCTGGCGGCACTCCACGTCCAGGTGCTGCTCGACGGCGGCCGGCCGCCGAGCGTGAACGGGTGGTGCGAGTTCTCGGCCACCGACGGCATGCCGCGCCGGATGCGCCTGAGGGGCCACCCGGACTGCGGCTGCCTGTGGCAGCCGCTGCCACCGAGGTAGGACGCCGGGAGGCGGGTGGGTGGGTGGGGAGGGGGTGGGGGGGGGG
>NZ_JBHWGD010000036.1:73672-88398 GCF_042733235.1 Kitasatospora sp. NPDC059722 | reverse complement strand
GCAAGGTCGGCATGGGCGCCCTGCGCGCCTACCTGCTGATCGCGATGATCATGGTCATCATCAAGGTCGTCCAGACCGCCCTCGGGCACTGAGCCCGCTCCTGGGGGCGGCGGCGTACCCGATGACCCGCCGCCGCCCCACCCGCCCGCAAGCCTGACCCGCCCGGAAGTCTGACCCGCCCGGAAGTCTGACCCGCCCTTCACCCCGAGGGGGAAGGGGAAGGGAGAAGCCGTGCGTCACACCCTCTCCGCCAGGCAGCACACCTGCCCGCGCGTCGCCCTGGCCCTGCACGACGGCGTCGAGCGTGCCTACCGCCTCGACGATCCCGGCAGCTGCCCGCACTCGGGCACCGCCGACACCGCCGCCTCGGCCTACGAGCCGCGCGTACACCTGGCTTACCTGCTCGCCCGCCAGGGCCACCGCGCCGACTGGCTCGCTCGCTTCGCCGACCTGCCGCCCGCCGCGGCCCACCGGCTCACCAGAGCCGCCCGCCGCTCCGCCGCCTGCTGACAGCGCGCAGGCAAACACCCACGCTCACTCGCCCCCACGGCGCCGGTGCGCCTTCGGCATGCCCGCGGCCGGTCCGATGGAGGTGATCCGCCGCACCCGTGGCGTCCCACGGCCACCACGGGTGCGGTGCACGCTGCCCAGCCCTTCACTGCGGCCCCGCCCGGCCGCTCTCATCGGCGTGCCCTGACACAGGCGTGTCGCCGGCCTGCCCCCCCCGCAGACACCTCAGAGGAGAAGCGCGATGGCCTTCCACACCACTCGCCCGGCCTGGAGCCAGAGGCCCGGGCCCAGCGAGTCGACGGCACCGCAGGCAGCGGTCGGCCCAGCGGGCACGGACAGCGCGCACGTCGGCGACATCGTGGGCGCGCTCGGCACGATCGAGCAGGACGACACCGGTCGACGCGGATCGCTGGGGGAGCGGCTCAGGGCCCTGCTGGTCGTCATGGGGCCGGGCCTGATCGTGATGGTCGGCGACAACGACGCCGGTGGTGTGGCGACGTACGCCCAGGCGGGCCAGAACTACGGCATGAAGCTGCTGTGGACGCTGGCCCTGCTGATCCCGGTGCTCTACGTCAACCAGGAGATGGTGGTCCGGCTCGGCGCGGTCACCGGCGTCGGCCACGCCCGGCTGATCTTCCAGCGCTTCGGCCGGTTCTGGGGGATGTTCAGCGTCGGCGACCTGTTCCTGGTCAACGCGCTCACCCTGGTCACCGAGTTCATCGGCGTGTCCCAGGCACTGGACTACTTCGGCATCCCCCAGTACGTCTCGGTGCCGCTCGCGGCCGTGCTGCTGTTCGCCGTGGTGGCCGGCGGATCGTTCCGGCGCTGGGAGCGGTTCCTCTTCGCACTGATCGCCGTGAACGTGATCGTGCTCCCGATGGCCCTGCTCGCGCACCCGAAGCTCGACGAGACCGCGGCCGGAATCGTGCCGCGGTTCCCCGGCGGCCTCGACTCCACTCTGTTGCTGGTGATCATCGCCATCGTGGGGACCACCGTCGCCCCCTGGCAGCTGTTCTTCCAGCAGTCCAACGTCGTCGACAAGCGGATCACCCCGGGCTGGATCCACTACGCACGGGCCGACCTGCGGATCGGCATCGTGGTCGTGATGGCCGGCGCGATCGCCATCATGGCCACCGCCGCCTTCGTCTTCCAGGACACCGACCTGCTCGGCCGGTTCACCGACGCCGGAGCAGTCGCCGACGGCCTCGGCCGGCACGGCGGCCACACCCTCGGCGCGCTGTTCGCGATCGTGCTGCTCGACGCCTCGCTGATCGGCGCCAACGCCGTCAGCCTCGCCACCACGTACGCCCTCGGCGACACGTTCAAGAAGCGGCACTCGCTGCACTGGAAGCTGCGCGAGGCACCGCTCTTCTATCTCGGCTACGCCGTCCTGATCGGTCTCGCCGCCACCATCACGCTCACCTCCGACGCTCACGTCCAGGGCCTGATCACCCAGGGCGTCCAGGCTTTGGCCGGTGTCCTGCTGCCCTCGGCCACCGTGTTCCTGGTGCTGCTGTGCAACGACCGCCCGGTGCTCGGACCGTGGGTCAACACCGTGAAGCAGAACGTCGCCGCGGGTGTCATCGTCTGGGTCCTCGTCCTGCTCTCGCTGGCCCTTACCGCCGCGACGTTTTTCCCCGACCTCACGACCACCCAGCTGGCCTGGGGATTCGCGGCCGGTGCGTTCGTCGGCCTGATCGGCGGCGTCCTCATCGTGCTCCACACCCAGTACACGCAGCAGACAGCCCGCATCGAGGCCTTCAAAGCGCGGCACACGAAGGGCGATGCCTTCGGCGGTGTCACGGGAGAGGCCTGGCTGATGCAGGTCCAGCACGCGGACGGCTCGCCGCTCAGCAGGACGGAACGGAAGGTGGCCCTGGAGCACGACCGGACGTTCTGGCGCACACCAGCCCTGCATACCCTGCCCAGGCCGCAGTTCTCCGCTCTGCGGAAGGCAGGCCTGCTCACCCTGCGCGGCTACCTGCTCCTCGCGGTGACCTTGGTGATCGTCAAGACCGTCCAGCTGTCCACGAGCTGACCGGGGGCGGGGCTTCTCTACAGTGCCGATTCCCTAAAGCGCCGCTTCCGCCCCGGGTTCGAGAGCGAACTCGCCGTCGTCGGCGTCGTAGTCGTACAGCTCGCCGTACCGACCCCAGTCGATCGCGGTCTCGAGCTGCCGCCGCGCGTCCTCGGCGCCGTAGCCCGCGCGCAGCAGGTCCAGGAACAGGTCTTCGCGCAGCTTGTGGTCGTCGGTGGCGGCGAGGGTCTGGACGATCGCGCGGACCAGCGGGGCGCGGCGCGCGGCGTTGCGGGCGAAGAGCTGTTTGCTGGTGAGGATGTCGGCGGCGGCGAACTCGCGGCCGGCGTCGGTGATGGAGATGCGGCCGTCGGCGGTGGTGGCCAGTCCCAGGAGGACGGCGGCGTCGACGAGGGGCAGGAGGTCGTCGACCTCGAAGTTGAGTTCGTCGGCGATCTCCGCGAGGCCTTCTTCGCCGCCCATGGCGAGGAGGATTTCGAGGAGGCCGGCGAGGCCGCCGACGGTGGCCGGTGGCAGCGGGGTGGTGATCGGGGTGGCGGCCTGCGGGGCGGCGGGTTCGGCCTCGGTGCGGGCCTCGCGGCCGGTGAGGATGCCGTAGACGGTGTCGATCAGGGCCTCGAAGGCGGGGGCGTTGCGGTTGCGCGGCCGGGGCAGGTCGACGGCGAGTTCGGCGCTGATCCGGCCGGGGTTGGAGGAGAGGACCAGGACGCGGTCGGCGAGCAGGACGGCCTCCTCGATGTTGTGGGTGACGATGAGGATCGACTTGACCGGGGCCTCGTGGCCTTCCCACAGGCCGGTGAGTTCGGAGCGGAGGTTCTCGGCGGTGAGCACGTCGAGGGCGGAGAACGGCTCGTCCATGAACAGGGCGTCGGGTTCGACGACCAGGGCGCGGGCGAAGCCGACGCGTTGGCGCATACCGCCGGACAACTCCTTGGGGTAGGCGCCCTCGAAGCCGTCCAGGCCGATCAGGTCGATGGCCTTCAGCGCCCGCTCGCGCCTCTCCCGCTCGGGAACGTTGCGGGCCTGGAGGGAGAGTTCGACGTTCTGCTGCACGGTGAGCCAGGGCAGCAGGGCGAAGGATTGGAAGACCATCGCCACCCCGGGGTTGGCGCCGGCCAGTGGCTCGCCCCGGTAGGCGACGGTGCCGGCCGAGGGCGGGATCAGGCCGGCCAGGCAGCGCAGCAGGGTGGACTTGCCGGAGCCGGACTTGCCGAGCAGCGCGACGATCTCTCCTTCCGTCAGGCGCAGGCTGATGTCGTCCAGGACCGGCAGCGCCCTCCCATCGGGGGTGGTGAACGTCTTCGTCACGTTGGCTGCCTCGACGATGGTGGCCCCGGTGCGGGGTGTGCCACGGGTACCGGTGGTCATCGGTGTTCCCCTTCGAGTGGGTCAGAGCGAGTAACGGGTCTCGGCGAGGCGGTACAGGCGACGCCACAGCAGCCGGTTGAGGGCGACGACGTAGACGCTCATCACGCTTACGCCGACCAGGATCTTCGGGAACTCGCCGGTGCCGGTGGCATTGGCGATGTAGGCGCCGAGGCCGGTGGCCTCCAGGTGGTGGGAGCCGTAGTCGACGACCTCGGCGACGATCGAGGCGTTCCACGCACCGCCCGCCGCAGTGATCCCGCCGGTGATGTAGTACGGGAAGACCGCCGGCAGGATGAACGACTTCCAGCGCAGTCGCCCGCGGACGCCGAAGCTGGTCATCGCCTCGCGCAGGTCGGTAGGGACGGCGGAGGCCCCGGCGATCACGTTGAACAGGATGTACCACTGGGCGCCGAGCGCCATCAGCAGGATCGACCCGAGGTCGAGTGAGATTCCGACGGCGACGAAGAAGACGGTCGCGAAGGGGAAGATGAAGTTCGCGGGGAAGCTGGCGAGTACCTGCACCACCGGCTGGGCGAAGCGGGTCACCTTCGGGTTCATCCCGATCCACACGCCGATCGGCACCCACACCACGGTGGCGACCGCGAGCAGGACCAGGACCCGGCCGAAGGTCGCCGCGCCCAGCGCGAAGGCGTGCCCGAACTCGGACAGGCCCACCGTGCCGTCCACGTACGCCAGCGCCCGCCACGCGCCGAACACCACCACGGCCGCGACCGCCCCGGCGAAGAACACGTCCCCGGTCCGCTCGCGCACCGGCGAGACCCCGAGCGGGTGCTCGGCCAACCCGAACGGGCGCGTCCAGCGCTCCAGCGCCCGGCTCGCCGGCCGCATCGGACGCCCGATCAGCTCCGGCACGCTGGAGCGGCGCAGGATGTCGAGCACCACGCTGCGCGGGCGCTCGGCCGCCTCCGACTCCTCCACCCGGAACCGTTCCGCCCAGGCCGTCATCGGCCGCCAGAACAGCACGTTCACGCCGATCACCATGACCACCATGACCGCGATCGCGATGCCGACCTGCCCGAGGTCGCCGGCCGCGATCGCGGTCGCCGCGTACGACCCCATGCCCGGCAGCGCGTAGTGGTGGTTCAGGACGCTGATCGACTCCGAGGCGGCCAGGAAGAACCAGGCCCCGCCGAAGCTCATCATGCCGTTCCACACCAGCGGGATCATCCCGCTCGGCACGTCCAGGCGCCAGAACCGCTGCCACTTCGTCAGGCGCATCACCCGCGCCGCCTCGTCCAGCTCCCGGGGCTGCGACATCAGGGAGTAGTAGAAGGCGAAGGTCATGTTCCACGCCATCGAGGTGAAGATCGCGAAGATCGACGCGCACTCCAGCCCCAGCGTCGAGCCGGGGAACAGGTTGATGAACGCGGTCACCGTGACCGACAGGAAGCCCAGGATCGGCACCGACTGCAGGATGTCCAGCACCGGCAGCAGCACCTTCTCCGCCCGCCGCATCCGGGCCGCTGCCGTGGCGTACACGAAGGTGAACGCCACTGACGCCACCAGCGCCGCGAACATCCGCAGCAGCGACCGCACCGCGTAGTACGGCAGGTTCGACGCGTCCGTGGACACCGAGGACGGCGCCGTGGACGGCAGGAACGGCGCGTCCAGCGACGGCGCCAGCTTGAGCAGCCCGTACAGCAGCGCCACCAGCGCCGCCGTCACCAGCACGTCCACCCACCGCAACGCCGGCCGCCGCCACACCCCCCGCGACGGGAATCCGCCCTCACCCGCCATCCGTCCGCCCTTCCACGCCGTGCTGCCCGGACTTCCCGCGGCCACTGAAGCACGGCCGGGCAGCCGCACAGCACGTTTGGATGGCTGAGACCCGAACGCTCACCGACATGGAGGATGGCCGGACCGTGGATCGACTCCGAGCGCACATGGCGCTGCCCGAACCGCACGGTGAACGATCGGAGCCGAGGCGCGCGAAAACGCCCCCGGCACGCCGATCGCGGCGGATTCCAGCGGTCGTCGCAACACATGAGCAGGTGAACCGCGTCGCCCCGGCAGGACCGACCGCGGGGTGGTGCCGCGCTGCTCCGAGTGGAGCCCGTGAATGGTGGACGTCTCCCCACGAACGCAGGCTGGCTTACACAGCGCCCGCACCGACGTCCCGGCGGCGGGCGGAGTCACCCGGCGTCGGTCCCGACGGGCGGCCGGGGACGACGGCGAAAGGCATCACATGGTGGAACAGGGCGTCGGTCAGGGCTGCCTGCCGACCGTTCGCGGGATCGGCAGGTCCGTGCGGAGGCGGATGCGGCGCAGGTGCGCGCAGGGGCGTTCCCCGGGGTCACCCACCGGGGTGGCGCTCGTCGCGGCCGGGCTGGCCCTCCTGGGGGCGCTCGGCCCGACACCCAGCAGCGCCGTGTCACCACCGCTCCGTGAGCCCCTGTCGGGAGCTCCGGCGCGGTTCGTGCCGGGGCCCTGCCCGGAGACGCCCGAGCCGGTCCCCGGGCGGTGCGGGGTGCTGGAGGTGCCCGAGAACCGCGCCGCCCACCGGCACGGACGGACCGTCCGGCTGGCCGTCGCGATCATCCCGGCGGCGTCCGCGACGCCGGCCGGGGACCCGGTGGTGTTCATGGAGGGCGGCCCCGGCGGCGACGCGTTCGGGAACATCCCCTTCCTGATCGGCGCCGGCGTGAACCGGGACCGCGAGCTGATCGTCATGGCCCAGCGCGGCACCCTCCATTCGGAGCCGAACCTCGCCTGCCCGGAGATCGACCGGTTCTACGCGGGCGCCGTCGGGCTGCCCTTCAACGCGCCCTCCACCGGGGAGCTCCTGGTCCGGGCGACGAAGGAGTGCCGGGACCGCCTGACCGCCGGCGGAGTCGAACTCGCCGCCTACAACACCACCGAGAACGCAGCGGACTTCGCCGACCTGCGCACCGCGCTGGGCATCGACCGGTGGAACGTCTACGGGTACTCCTACGGCACCAACCTCGCCCTCACCTACCTGCGCCTGCACCCCGAGGGGATCCGCTCGGTGGCGATCGACTCGGTCGCACCCCCGCCGGTCGTGAACCTCCCGTGGACCTGGGACAGCTTCCGGGAGGGGCTCGACGAGGTGTTCGCGGCCTGCGAGGCCCAGCCCGCCTGCAAGAACCGCTACCCCGGCCTTCCCGGGACCGTCACCGAGCAGGTCCGGCGGCTGGAGGAACACCCCCTGACACTGACGGTCCAGCCCCCTGGGGGCGGAAACCCGGTGACGGTCGTCCTGGACGGGGGCAGCCTGGTGGACCTGCTGGTCGCCAAGGCCGTCCCGTTCGCCGACCTGCCCGCCGCCCTCGACGAACTCGCCCACGGCAATCCCGAGCGCTTCGCACGCGCCCGCGCGGCGGGCGCGACGCCCGTCATCGGCGAATTCGCCTACGGGCTGAAGGAGTCGGTGGCCTGCAGCGAGTGGGTGCCGGGCTACTCGCGGGCCGACGTGTTGGCGGCTGGGCGCCGCAACTTCCCCGGGTGGCCGGACGCCGTCCTGGCCCAGGCGCCGCAGCTGCCTTTCCAGTACGACGTCTGCCGGGTCTGGAACGTCCCGGACCGCACCGCCGTCCAGCGGGTGGCCACCGTCAGCGACGTTCCCGCGCTGGTCATCTCCGGCACCTTCGACTCCAAGACCGGGGCGAGCTGGGGCCGGTACGCGGCCCGTACGCTGTCCCGCTCGACCGTCGTGCGGATCCCGGGCATCGGCCACTGGGTGGTTCCCCAGTCGTGCTGCGCGCAGAGCGTCCTGACCTCCTTCCTCGTGCACCCGACGGCGCCGGACACCGCCTGCGTGGCAGACCTCGCGCCCGCACCGTTCACCATCACCCCCGAAACGGAAGCCGCATGATGTCAACTCCCGTGCCCCACCGCCGTCGCACCGCGCGACGGCTGCGGGCCACGCTGGCCGTGGCCACGGCCGGTGTCCTCGCCGTCGGCCTCGCCGCGCTGCCCGCCCGGGCCGCACCCACCCGCGCCGAGCCCGCTGCCGGACCGCCGCTCGGCACGGTCGCCCGGACGGCCGGGCGCGCCCACTTCGAGCCGGGCCCCTGCCCCAGGACGGCGGACCCGATCCCCGAGCTGGAGAAAGCCCGCTGCGGAACGCTCACGGTGCCCGAGCACCGCTCCCGCCACGACGGGCGGACGATCACCCTCGGAGTCGCGATCATCCCGGCGGCCACGAGCAGACCGGCACCCGACCCGATCGTGTGGCTCGCCGGCGGGCCCGGCGACGACGCGGTCTCCGAGATCCCCCTGGCACTCAACGGCGGCCTGAACCGCGACCGCGACGTCATCTTCATGTCCCAGCGGGGCACCTACTCGGCCGACCCGGCGCTCACCTGCGTGAACATCGACCAGTTCAACGCGGACTCCCTCGGCCTCGTCTACGGCGCGCCGTCCACCGGGCGCCTGCACGTCGACGCGACCCGCGCCTGCCGCGACGGGCTCGCGGGCCGCGGGGCCGACCTCGGCGCGTACAACAGCACCGAGAGCGCCGCCGACTACGCCGACCTGCGCGAAGCGCTGTGCATCGAGCAGTGGAACGTGTTCGGCATCTCGTACGGCTCCGACCTGGCCCTGCTCTACATGCGCCTGCACCCGCGGGGCATCCGGTCGGTCGGCATCGACGGCATCCTGCCGCCGTCCCTGGCCGGCGGGGCGGTGACCTGGAAGGCCGCACGGGAGGGATTCGACGGACTGTTCGACGCCTGCGCGAAGCAACGCGCCTGCAACGACCGCTACCCGGACCTGAAGGCCACCTTCGAACGCCTCGTCGTCGAGCTCGAAGCCCGGCCGGTCACCACCACCGTCACCGTCCCGGGCCACCCCGATCCGGTGGAGGTCGTGCTGGACGGCGGCGTCCTGGTGACCTGGCTGACCGCCGCCAGCCACCTGGCGGCAGGCGTGCCGCGCTCCATCGACGAGCTGGCCCACGGCAACCCGCAACGCGTGGCCGAGCAGTGGGCCGGCGGGAAGCTCAGCCCGGCGGCCTTCGGCAGGCTCTCCCACGGGCTCGCCTACGGCGTCTTCTGCAGCGAGTGGACACCGTTCGAGAGCGAGGCGGACGTCATCGAGGGCGGGCGGCGCGCGTTCCCGTCGTTCCCCGACTCGGTGCTGGCCAACGCCCCGGGGCTCGCCTGGCTCCACGACGACTGCCGCGCCTGGGACGTCCCCGCCGCACCGCGCCCGGTCCGGGACGTGACGCACAGCGACATCCCGACGCTCGTCCTGTCGGGCGGGTTCGACGCCCAGACCGCAGCGAGCAACGGGCCGTACGCCGCCCGCACGCTGAGCCGGTCGACCGAGGTCACCGTCCCCTACGTCGCCCACGTGGTCTTCGCCGACTCGGCGTGCGCGCAGGAGATCACCCGCTCGTTCTTCGACACTCCGACCGCGCCGAAGACGGAGTGCCTCGCATGCCTCCGGCCGCCTGACTTCGACATCGCGCCATAAGGCCGACCGGTTGCTTGGCGGGCGTCGGCGGTGGTGTCAGCAGCCGCACTCTTCGCCGCGCCAGGCGTCGATGCCCTCGCGGACGGCGAGGCCGGCGACGAGCAGACCGATCGCGGGGTCGAGCCACCACAGGCCGAACAGGGCGTTGGCGAGCAGGCCGGCCAGGACGGCGGCGGCGAGGTAGGCGCACAGGAGGTTCTGGGTGCCTTCGCCGCTGGTGGCGGCCGAGTCGAGGACGGTCCCGAGGCGGCGCTTGGCGCGGCCCAGCAGCGGCATGACGATCAGGGAGGTGACGGACAGGCCGATGCCGAGCCAGCTGCTGGACGGCTTCTCGCCGGCGGCCAGCGTGGTGATGGCGTCGTAGGCGATGTAGGGGGCCAGGAGGAAGAACGTCACCGCGACGGCCTTCTGTGCGCGGGCCTCGGAGGTCTCCGACAGCGTCCGGGTGCCGCTGAACCGCCAGACGACGATGGCGGAGGCCAGACCTTCGACGACGGAGTCGAGGCCGAAGCCGAGCAGGGCGACCGAGCCGGCCAGGACCGCCGCGACGAGTGCGACGGTGCCCTCGGCCGCCATGTAGCCGAGGGAGAGCCACGACAGGAGCTTCGCCTTGCGTGCCGCCTCGTGCCAGGCGGCGCTCTTCTCGACCGGCGGGCGGCAGCAGGCGTCCGTGCAGCCGGGCCCGCAGTGGCAGGCGCCCGGCTCGGCCTCGGCGGTCACTGGTCGTCCTCCTCGCGGGCGCCGTAGACGGGGCAGAGCGCGACGGCGTCGCCGGTCTCGGCCAGCACGGTCTCCGCCGCGGCGAGCAGGCCGATCAGGGAGGGCTGGGTCAGGCTGAACACCGAGGCCCGGCCGACCGGACGGGAGTCGACCAGGCCGCAGTCGCGCAGGCAGGCCAGGTGCTTGGAGACGGTGGACTGGGCCAGGCCGAGCTGCTCGACCAGGTCGACCACCCGGGCTTCGCCGGCCGTGAGCCGTTGGACGATCGCCAGGCGGGCCGGATCGCCGAGGGAGCGGAACAGGGCCGCGGCCGGTGCGAGCTCGTCCCGCCCGACGGGTTCAGGTGATGTCATCGCCATGCGGCGATGCTATCGCTCCCTCGGATCAGCCCGTGAGGCGGGAGGGCCCGCCGCCGGGGCGGTGCTGGAGGTCGACCGGGTTCTCCCCGTCGTTCGGCGGCAGGGCCGGAGGGGGAGCGGGGTTCGGTGCCGTTGTGACGGACGCGTGGTTGCCTGCGGGCGCGGGCTCTTGCGAGGCCGTCCGGGTCGGGGCTGCGGTGCTGCCCTTGGGGGGTGGTGGGGAGGTCGTTGCCGCACCCGTCGAGGGCGACGTTGGTGTCGGCGTCGGTTCGGCGGCGGCGAGGTTGGGCGGAGCACTGGTGCTTCCCGTTGCCGGGGCCGGCTGCTGAGTGGCCGGGGCCGCGCTTCGGGCGGGTGAGGCGGCACCACTGGATCCGCAGGCGGTCGCGGTGAGGGCGAGGAGCAGGGCGGCTGCCGGGACGGCGATGGTTCTCTTCACGGGCGGTGGTCTCCGGTCTCGTGCTGGCCGCGGTCGGACGTGCGCGCGGGTCGGGAGGTTCCGACTATGCCGGTGCCCGGCGCGCTCGGGAGAGCGGCCGGGCACCGGTGGTTGCGCGTGTCGTGGTCAGTTCTGGTTGTCGTCGCCCTGGCTGTTGTCGTCCTCGTACAGCGTGGTCGGGTTAATCGACCAGATGCCACGGCCGAAGGTGGCGGCGTAGAGGCGGCCGTCCGGGCCGGTCTTGAGCTGCTGGACCGAGGTGGTGGGCAGGTTCTTGCCGAGCACCGAGAAGTTGGTCTCGCCCGGTGCGCGGTAGAAGGCGGCGAGGTCGCTGCCCAGCGCCAGCCCGCCGTTCGGCAGGAGCTTGACCGAGGTGGCCGGGACGTCGGGCAGGTTGGCCGAGACGTCGGTCCAGGTGGCGCCGCCGTCGTGGGTCTCGAAGAGGTGGCCGTTGCCGGCGCCGGGGCCCTCGGTCCAGGTCCGCGAGAAGCCGTTCATGGCGACGAAGACGTGCTGGGCGTCCTTCTCGTCCACGGCGAAGGAGGAGATGTACCGGTTGGGCAGGGTGCCGTCGACGGGCAGGTTGAGCTGGTGCCAGCCGGTGCCGTCGGTCTTGCCGACCGCGATGCCGCGGCTGAAGCCCTGGTTGTTGCAGGGGCCGCACCAGCCCGCGTACACGGTGCCGTTGACGGTCGCGACGGCGGTGGCGAAGTGCCCGGCGCCCAGGTCGTAGGCGCTGGTCCACTCGCTGCCGCTGCGGATCGCGTAGCCCTTGTGCTGCACCCAGATGTGCTGACCGCCGGCGATCCAGGTGTTGACGTCCTTGGGGTCGGCGGCGAGCGGGGCGATGAAGCGGGCGGAGCTGGTGGCCTTGTCGGGCGGGGCGACCTCGTAGGACGTGGCCTTGCTGGGGTCGGAGTTGCCGGAGCCGTCGTTGACGGCGCAGTTCTGGGTGACCCACATGTCGAGGTAGACGTATTCCTGGGCGATGTTGCAGCCGTTGGCCGGGTCGACCAGGGTGTCGGCGCCGTCGCCGCCGAAGTTGGAGCCCATCACCTTGTCGTGGGCGCGCAGGATCGATTCGCCGTTGTCCTGGAGGCCGCCGCTGACGATGACGCCCTTGCCGGTGCGGTCCGCCGGGTCCTTGCCGACGCCGACCGAGTAGTACTGCAGGGTGTCGATGGTGCCGTCGGCCAGGGACTTCCAGTCCGTGGCGTGGCCGGACGCGTCGGCTGCGCCGTTGACCGGGCGGGTGTAGATGCCGCCGTCGTTGCCGACGTACACGCTGGGCTTGCCGTGGTAGGTGCCGATGGCGACGGCGTGCTGGTCGGAGTGGGTGGTGGGCGAGCAGTCGCCGGTCACCTTGGTGGGGTCGATGCTCCAGCACGGGAAGGTGAAGTTCCAGTACGGGCCGGGAACGGACCAGCTGGCGCCGCCGTCCTTCGTCTCCAGCACCTCCTCCAGGCCCGCGTAGACGTGGTCCGGGTTGGCCGGGTCGACCTGGAGGAACTGGTTGTACCAGGACTGGATGCCCGGCTGGTACCCGGCGCCCTGCAGCGCGGAGCCCGAGTTCTTGATCTTGTCCTTGTCCGCGATCAGCGTCCACGGGCCGGACGGCGAACCGGACTTGGAGACGTAGATGCCCTTGAGACCGGTGTCGGGGTTGTGCGCCATGACGTCTGGGGACTGGTCGATGGCGTAGTAGCGAGAGCCGTCCGCGGAACGGGCGAACGTGACGTTGCCGACGTTCGCGGCGTCGGTGGGCAGGTCGCCGAGGGAGGCGACGCGCTGCCAACTGCCGTCCGCGGCCTTGCTGTAGAAGCCGTTGTACGTGTCGCCGCCGCGCCAGCCGACGGCCAGGATCACCTTGGACGGGTCCTTGGGGTCGATCGCGATGTCGTTGGCGATGTTCTTGTACGGCGCGCTCGGGTCGGCCGCCTTCGAACCACCCGGCAGGTAGTCCGGGTTGGGCGCGAACTCCTGCGTCCACGGGCCGGAGAGGTCGGTGGCGGAGTGGCTCCACACACCGCGGCTGGTCGCCGCCCACACCTTGCCGCCGCCGAAGCGCAGCGCGTGGATGATGGTGGACTCCAACTCGGCGCCACCGACCCGGTTGCCGGGCTGGAACTTGCCGTGCTTGGGGTCGGACAGCACGTACACACCGGTGCCGACGTAGGAGGTGGCGCCGGTGTTGGACTCGCCGGTGGCGTACCAGAGCCGGCCGCCCTCGTCGAGGTTCAGCGTGCCCGTCGACAGCGACGGCAGCTTGTCCGCGATCGGCTCCCACTGTCCGCCACCCGTCCGGGAGCGGAACACCCCGCCGTCGGCACCGCCCGCGTACACGTACCCGTCGTCGTCGGCCGCGATGCCGGTGATCCGGCCGGTGGTGTACCCGGCGCCGCCGCTGGAGTTGGAGTTGGCGTCCCGGTAGCGCGGGTCGTCCTCGTTGTACGGCTTGTCGGTGACGTGCTTCCACGAGCCGTCGGTGTGCGGCATCGACTTCAGCTGCGCCCACGCCGCGCCGTACGCGCCCGGGGCGACGACGCCGGGGGCGGTGCGGGCCTCGGTGTACTGCGCGGTGCCCTCGGCGGAGTTCTCGGCCTCGTCCGCGCCGCCGTCGCCCCCGCCCGGGGTGTCGGCCTTGGCGGAGAAGGTGTGCTTGGCGGTGCTGCTGGTGGGGCTGGTGCCCTTGACCTTCGCGGCGTGCTTCTGGCCGACCTCGTCGAGGTGCTGCGCCTGGTGCGGGCGGGGGTCGGACGTGCCGGGCGCGGCGAGGGCCTGGGTGGTGGTCAGTCCGAGCGCGGTGAGCGTGACGGCGGGCAGCAGCAGCCGTCGGCGTTGCCTGTTGGGCACGATGGTGGGTCCTCCCCATGCGGCCGGTCGCGCGGTCGCGCTGCCCGGCGGAATCAGACCGAAGCTTTGCGGCTCACGGGGCCAGAGTGAAGGGAGTGCGCGTAACGAATGCTTAAAACCAAATCAGTTAAGAAAGTTGAAGGACAACAGAAAAGCCCCGCCTTTCCGCGCCCGGCGGGAAGCCGAGGCGGGAAGGCGGGGTTGGAGCGGTCGGCGGCGGCTCTGCAGTGCGCTCAACGGAGCGTCAGCGGTTGTTGGCGGGACGACCCGTCGGCGGTTGGAGCAGTCGTCGTCGGTCGTGTGGTGCGACGGGACCGCGGCCTCGATGAGTGAGGGCCGCGGTCCCGTTCGTTCAAGGGGTGGTGGGGAACGGAAGCGTCCGGCCCGGGACCGGGGTCGGCTGGCCGGCACCCGTGGGGCCGGGCTGGTTCGTCGGCCCGGGGCCGGGGGCGAAGCGGTCGGGTTCGGCGTCGACCGGGTTGTCGGAGTCGTGGCTCGGGGTGGCGGCGGGTGCCGGAGAGGACTTGGCCGGGTTGCGGGTGGCGCCCCGGGCGAAGGTCGGGGTTGCGATGGGGTGGGACGGGCCCGGTGTTCCGGCAGGGGCGCCGTTGGGTGCTGCGGGCGTCTCGGTGGGGCCGGCCGACGGTGCTGCGGCCGGCGTGCCGGTGCTCGTGCCGCTACCGGGTGCCGGAGCGGTGGTCGGCCGGCCGGCGGCTGCGGGTGTGGTCCAGGCGGGGCCGTGTGCGGCGGGGCGGTCGTCGTCGGAGAGCAGCGCGAATGTGGTGGCACCGGCGGCGAGGGCGAGGAGGCCGGCCGCGGTTCCCAGAATCAGGCGCTTGCGCATGCCGGGATCCTCCTTACTGGCGTACTGATGGGTGCGGAGCGGTGGGCGGGGGGCGCCGGGCGGGGGGGGCGCGGCCGGCGGCCGCGGGGGGCCGGGGTGGACGGGACGGGGGTGGGGGGGGCGGGGGACGCGCGCCAC
>NZ_JBHWGD010000036.1:13649-73662 GCF_042733235.1 Kitasatospora sp. NPDC059722 | reverse complement strand
AACCACAATGCGGCCTTTTGTTGGGGGGGGGGGGGGGGGGGGGGGGGGGGGCGGCGGGGGCCCCGGGGGCCCGGGGGGCGGGGGGTGGGTCACGTCGTGGGCTGCGGGGGCAGGGTCCAGGTCCACGCGCCGCGTCCGTGGGTGGAGACGAGCAGGTACGAGCTGTCCGGAGCGACGGCGAGGTCGCCGACCGGGGTGTTGGGCAGTCCGGTGCCCAGCCGGTACCAGGTGGAGGGGGCGGTCGGCGAGGCGGCGAGGACGCCGTTGTCGGTGCCGACGATCAGCGAGCCCAGGGCGATCTTGACGGCGTTGACCGGTGCGTCGGGCAGGTTGCCGCTGATGTCCGTCCAGGTGGCGCCGCCGTCGTGGGACTCGAAGACGTGGCCGGTGCCGGCGCCGTCGATCCAGTGCCGGCTGTAGGAGCCGTAGACGGCGACGACGTGCGCGGCGTCGGCCTGGTCGGCGGAGATCGCGGTGACCACGCGGTTGGGCAGGTTGGGCGCCTGGACCTGGTGCCAGGTGCCGCCGTAGTTGGTGGCGATGCCGGAGACGAACGGCGAGCCGCCGCCGGGGTTGCAGCCGTTGCCGGTGCCGCACCAGCCGGCGTACGTCACGGCGCCGTCGGCGGTCACGGCGGTGGCGGCGTTGCCGGCGCCGAGGTCGAAGACCGGCTGCCAGTCGCAGGTCGCGCCGGTGCAGGCGGTGGACCAGCCCTTGCCCTGGTTGTCCCAGACGTAGCGGCCGCCGGCCACCCAGTGCTGGACGTTGGCGACGTCCGCGCCGAACGGGGCGACGAAACGGCCGTCCTTCTCGCACGGCGTGGTCGTCGACGTCGGCTTGAAGTTGGTGCAGTTGGGGCTGATGTTGTACCAGGTGTGGCCGCCGTCGAGCGTCTTGGCGAGGGCCAGGTTGGTGTACTCGGCGACGCTGTAGCGGCCGTCCTGCGGGGCGACGATCACGTTGAAGCCGTCGCCGCCCTTGGGCTCGTACATCGCCGGGTCGCCCGGGACGGAGACCGAGTAGCCGTTGTCCTGGAGGCCGCCCCAGAAGATGTCGCCGGTGCCGGCGGTGTTCTTCCCGGTCTGGCCGCCGTAGTACTGGAGGGTGCGCAGGCCCGCGTTGAGGTCGTTGAAGCCGCCGACCTGGGCGCGGGTGGCGGAGGGCCGGGACCAGACGCCGCCGTCGCTGCCGAAGTACGTGGTGCCGTCGGGGGCGACCACCGCGGCGTGGTGGTCGGGGTGGGTGGTGTTGGGGCAGCTGAACTGGCTCGGGTCGTAGCTGAAGCAGCTGTAGGTGTTGTTCCACCAGTACGGGCCGATGGCCGTCCAGGTGGAGCCGGAGTCGGAGGTCTCGTAGAGGTCCTCCAGGCCGACGTATAGGTGGGTGTCGTCCGCCGGGTCGACGACGAGGTACTGGTCGTACCAGGCCTGGCCGCCGACGGTTCCGGCGGTGGCGCCCGCGTTCTTGAGCGCGGTGCCGTCCGCGAGCCTGGTCCACGGGCCGTTCGGGTCACCGGTGCCGGACACGTAGACACCCGCCAGTGCCACCGTGGTCGGGTCCTCGACGACGGCGAAGAGCTTGCCGCCGTCGGAGGTGAAGCCGAGGGTGGTGCGGCCGACCTGCGCCTGGGTCAGGTCGCCCGAGACGGTGGCCTTGTTCCAGGTGCCGGAGTCGCCGTTCGCGGTGGAGTAGTAGACGCCGTTGTAGCCGAGGTCGTCGGCCTTGGTGCCGCCGCGCCAGCCGAGGACGGCGACCAGGCTCTGGCCGTTGCTGTTCGGCTGCACGCGGACGTCGGTGATCCAGGAGGTGCGGTAGGGCGAGTTGCCGGGGTTCGGGTCCGGTTTGAGGACCGTCTCCCAGGCGCCGTCCGTGGTGGCGGCGTCGTGGCGGATGAGGCCCTGGTTGGTGGCGGCGTAGACCTTGCTGCCGGCGAACTCGATGTGCGTCACGAGGCCGTTGGTGAGCCCGGTGCCGGCCTGGGCCCAGGTCTGTCCGCCGTCGGTGGAGCGGTACAGGCCGGTGCCGCCGACGCCGTCCGAGTTGGAGTTGCCCTCGCCGGTGCCGACCCACACCGAGTGGTCGGCCGGGTTGACGGCCACCGCGCCGATGGCGAGGCTCGGCTGGTCGTCGAACAGCGGGGTCCAGGTCTGGCCCTGGTCGGTGGACTTCCAGACGCCGCCGCCGGCGGTGCCGAGGTAGACAGTGGCGCCGTCGGCGGCCAGCGCGGTCGCGCGCCCGGAGACCACGTCGTGACCGGCCCACCAAGGGCCCTGCGCGTAGGCGGAGTTCTGCGACTGGTACGGCAGGTCGTTCTTCTGCTGCCAGGCCACGGCGGCACCGGTCACCGGCATGGCGGCGGCGTCCTTCGCGGCGGCGGTCACGGCCTCGGAGCTCACCGAGGTGCCGGGCGCGGTACGGGCGACGTTCGCCTGGGCGGAGGCGGCGAGGATGTCGGCGCTCTCACCGGCCATGCCGCAGTGGCCGGGACGGGCGTCCGGATCGGCGTCGGCGTCCTTGCCGGTGTCCTTGTCCGCGTCGTGGTCGGCGTCCCGGTCGGCGTCCGGATCGTGCGCCGCGCCGCAGGCGGCGGCCCGGTCGTGGTCGAAGTCGAGGTAGCGGTCGAGGTCCAGGCCGCTCGCCGCGGTGGCGGCGATGAGCAGGACGGGCAGGGCAGTGGCGATGGCTATTCGCCGTCTGCTCCAGCGGGTACGCAATGAGGGCATGCGCGGCTCCCGGGGAGGAGGAGGTGCGTGGGGACGCGCCATTCTCAGCAACCGCTCAGGCTTTTCCCAGACTTGTTGCAGGAACCGTTATTCAGTGAATGAACCGCCGCGGCCCGCACACGAAACCGCAGGTGGGTCGGCCTGCGGCATTCCGTGCACACAGGGAAACCGGACCGCGTGGGCGTGACGCGGATCACGGTTTGCCTGCCCTGTCCGCGCCCTTCCGGTCGCCACTGTGTTGCGCGGCCGATCGCGGCGCTGGTGAGGTGCGGGGTCGTCTCCCGGGTGACGGACGGACAGGTTGGCTCCCGTCTGCCCGCCTTCCCGCGTTCCCGCCAGGGCGGCAATCGAACGCCGATCCAGCGGCAATCCGGCCCGCCGACGCTGGGAGCGACCGGTCACGGGGCCGGTCCGGAGAGCGAGGAACGAGGAGCAGGAGGAACGATGAGGAAGGTTCTCACCACTGCGGTCGCCACCGCGGCGTTCGCCACGGCCACGCTCGTGGCTGCCGCGCCGTCCGCCCATGCCTTGTCGAGCGGCGTGCTGCTCAAGAACGTGTTCAACGGCCGCTGCCTGGACCCCAGCGGCACCGGGAACGGGATCGGCGTCTTCCTGGTGGACTGCGACCCCAACAGCGCCTACCAGCGCTGGACCATGGTCTGGATGGACAGTCCGCAGGGCGCCTACTACGAGCTGGTCAACGCGGAGAGCGGCCGGTGCCTCGACGCGGCCTGGCAGGACATCGGCGGCAACGGGACCAAGATGCAGCTCTGGGACTGCTACGGCGTGGGACAGAGCAACCAGCTGTGGAAGTTCACCCGGGCGACCAACGACCCCCTCGTCTACAACCTGACCGTCCAGACCAACGGCCGCTGTCTGGACGGCGCCTACGAGGAGATCTACTACAACCACGGCAAGACCCAGCTGTGGGACTGCTACGGCCCGGGCCAGGTGAACCAGCTCTGGCGGATCTCCTGACCCGCCTGATCCGGGACGTGCCGGCGGAGCGTCAGCAGACGCGGGTGGTCTTCCAGGAGTTGTGCCACGTCAGAGCGAGTTAGTGGGCATTGCGATAACGGCCGCCGTCGCGGTTCGCGGTGACGTACGGCGACGGCTATGGCACCTGGACGGGGGCGCCGCACTCGGGGCAGCGGAACGGGTGGCGTTCGGCGAGGGTGCGGCGGATCCAGTTGACGACCCACGGGAAGGTGATCCTGGGTAGGTCCCTGGTGGCCTCCACCGTTCCGTGGGTGGGGCAACGGCCCCGCCGCGTCTGGGTTTCGGTCGGCATGGGTGGTACTCCTCACGTGCCGCGCGGCAGCCAGCTGAAGCGGCGCAGTGCCACCACGAGGCCGGCGGCTCCCCATGCGGCGACGATCAGCAGGTCGGTGCCGGCGAAGCCCGCGCCCGTGGTGTGGGGGTTGTAGGCGGTGAGCAGCGCCTCGACGAGGTGGTGGACGGGGAAGACGTCGCCGACGACGGTCAGCCAGTGGGGGAGGATCGAGGTCGCGATGAAGACGCCGGAGATGAAGTACAGCGGCAGCATGATGGCCTGGGTGATGGGCTGGGCGGCGTCCTCGTTGCGGATGACGGACGTCAGCGCGTAGCCGAGGCAGCAGAACGAGACGGTGCCGACGATGACGGCCACCGCGAGGGCGGGCGCGGTGCGGGCGGGCACGTGGGCGCCGTACGCGGCCCAGCCGATCACCAGCAGCAGGACGGTGATGCCGATCGACACGACGATGGCGGTGAGCGTCCGGCCGGCGATGACGGCGGCGGCCGGGACGGGGGTGGCGCGGCGGCGTTTGAGGACGCCGGACTCGCGCTGGCCGGTCACCGAGATGACCAGGTTGACGAAGGACGCGGCGATGATCCCGAGCGTGATGATGCCCGGGACGTAGTAGACCGAGGTGTCGATGGTGCCGCCGGAGACCTTGACGGTGTTGTTCTGGCGGCCGAACACCGAGGCGAAGATGATCAGGAAGAGCACCGGGAGCGCGAGCGTGAAGAACCGCGACTGCGGGTTGCGGAGGAACGCGCGCAGGTCGTAAGGGAATTGGTGCAGGGCGAGGCGTAAGACGTCGCGCGCCGAGCTACGGGCGTGGGCGGCGGTCATCATGCGGCCTCCGAATGCCGTGGCGCATCCGGGGAGTCCGGGGGTTCGACGGGCGGCGCGTCCGTCCCGGGTTCGGTGAGCGCCAGGTAGACGTCTTCGAGGCTCGGGCGGCGGACCTCCAGGTCGGGCAGGTCGTGGCCGTCGGCCTCGGCCCAGGCGATCAGCGGTCCGAGGACGGCGAGCGGACGGGTGGAGCGCAACACCATGTGGTCGGAGCCGCCGGTGCCGTCCGCGTGGGCGGTCACGACACCGTGCACGGCGCCGTGCACGACGGCGTCCCGCACGGCGCCCGGCAGCGCGGCCGCGGAGGCCCCCTGCGGCAGGGTGAAGGTGATCTCGGCGGCGGCCCGCTGGCGCCCGCCGAGGGTGCCGGGCGGGCCCGCGGCGACGATCCGGCCCTCGGAGATCACCATGACGTGGTCGGCGAGGTGCTCGGCCTCGTCCATGAAGTGGGTGGTGAGGAAGACGGTCACGCCCAGTGAGCGGAGGCCGGCGATCATGTCCCAGGCGGCGCGCCGTGCGGAGGGGTCGAAGCCGGTGGTGGGCTCGTCCAGGAACAGGAGTTCGGGGTCGCCGATGAGCGAGAGCGCCACGTCCAGGCGGCGTCGCTGGCCGCCGGAGAGGCGGGTCGCGGTGGCGTCGGCCTGGTCGGCGAGGCCGACCAGCTCCATCGTCTCGTCGATCCCGCGCGGTGACGGGTAGTAGCCGGCGTAGAGCCGGAGGCACTCGGCGACGGTGAGGTCCCGCTCGGGGCGCGACTCCTGGAGGACGACGCCGATCCTGGCCCGCCACGGCGGCCCGGCCTGCGCCGGGTCCTCGCCGAGGACGGTCACCTCGCCGGCGGTGCGGCGGCGGTAGCCTTCGAGGATCTCGACGGTCGTGGTCTTCCCGGCGCCGTTCGGGCCGAGGAACGCGAACACCTCGCCGCGTCGGACCTCCAGATCGATGCCGCGCACGGCTTCGAAGGAGTCGTAGCGCATGCGGAGGCCGGAGACGGTGATGACGGGATCGCCGGTGCCGGTCGAAGTACCCATGCTCAACCAAAGCGGTTACGGGCAGGCGGGCACGAACACCCACCTCTTGCCACTCTCAACGTATAGCGCAAGGGGGGCCTTGCGGCAAGGCCCCCCTCCTCCCGCAGACTTACCGCCTCAACGCCGAGAACTGCGGAAACGGGAGATTCACGAAGTGCGTGCGCGTTTGTCCTCCACCGATGCCACCTACCCCCTTGCCACCGGCGTTTTCGACCTTCCCGAGCGTCTCGCCGCCAAGGCCGACCCGGCCCTGATCGCCCGCGACGAGGCGCACTTCGCCGCCATCGCGGACAGCCTGGAGCAGACGATCGCCGAACTCTCCGAGGGCCTGGAAGCGGTGCGCCGCGCGCCCGGCGGCCTCGGCCGGGGCGCGCTGGACCGGGACACCGAGGTGCACCGGCTCACCGGCCGGCTCCGCGCCCTGCGCCGCTTCGGCGCGGACCTGTGCCTCGGGCACGTCGTCGGCGCCGACGACGGCGAGCCCGTGTACATCGGGCGCCTCGGCCTGACCGACAGCACCGGCCGCCGGCTGCTGCTCGACTGGCGCGCCCCGGCCGCCGAACCGTTTTTCGCCGCCACCCACGCCAACCCGATGGGCCTGGCCAGCCGCCGCCGCTACCGCTGGACGCGCGGGCGGATCGCCGACTACTGGGACGAGGTGTTCACCGCGGACGGCCTCGAAGGGCGCGCCGCGCTCGACGACCAGTCCGCGTTCATCGCGAGCCTCGGCAGCAACCGTTCGGAGCGCATGCGCGACGTGCTCGCCACCATCCAGGCCGACCAGGACGCCATCATCCGCGCCGGCTCGCGCGGTGCCCTCGTCGTCGACGGCGGCCCGGGCACCGGCAAGACCGTCGTCGCCCTGCACCGCTCCGCCTACCTGCTGTACTCGGACCCGCGCCTCGGGCACCGGCGCGGCGGCGTGCTGTTCGTCGGCCCGCACCAGCCGTACCTGGCGTACGTCTCCGACGTGCTCCCCAGCCTCGGGGAGGAGGGCGTGCGGACGTGCACCCTGCGCGACCTCGTGCCCGAGGGTGCCGTGGCCGGGACCGAGCCGGACCCGGAGGTCGCCCGCCTCAAGTCCTCGGCGGACCTGGTCAAGGCCGTCGAGAAGGCCGTCGCCGTCTACGAGGAGCCGCCCGCCGAGGGCATGACCGTCGAGACCTACTGGGACGACCTCTGGCTGAGCGCCGCGGACTGGGCCGAGGCCTTCGCGGCGCCCGAGCCCGGCACCCCGCACAACGAGGCGCGCGAGCAGATCTGGGAGGAGCTCGTCACGATCCTCCTCGACAAGATGGATGCCACGGAGGACGACGACGAGGGCGACGGCGGCTTCTCCCCGGCGATGTTCCGCCGCTCGCTGCGCCAGAACAAGGACCTGGTCACCACCCTCAACCGGGCGTGGCCCATGCTCGACGCCACCGACCTCGTCGGCGACCTCTGGACGGTCCCCGCCTACCTGCGCCTCTGCGCGCCCTGGCTCGCCCCGGAGGACGTCAGGAAGCTCCAGCGCGCCGACGCCCAGGCCTGGACGGTCTCCGACCTGCCGCTCCTCGACGCCGCCCGCCGGCGCCTCGGCGACCGCGAGGCCGCCGGCCGCCGGCGCCGTCACGAGGCCGCGCTCGCCGCCGAACGCGCGCGCATGGCCGACGTCATCGACCACATCCTCGAAGCCGACGAGGACGGCGAGGGCGCCGTCACCATGCTGCGCGGGCAGGACCTGCGCGACAGCCTCGTCGACGTCGACGCCGCCGGGCCCGTCGCCGACCCGGAGCCCTACGCCGGCCCGTTCGCCCACATCGTCGTCGACGAGGCGCAGGAACTCACCGACGCCGAGTGGCAGATGCTGCTCCTGCGCTGCCCGTCCCGCAGCTTCACCATCGTCGGCGACCGCGCGCAGGCCCGGCACGGCTTCACCGGGCCGTGGCGCGAGCGGCTGGAGCGCGCCGGGCTCGACCGGATCGAGGTGGCCTCGCTCGGCGTCAACTACCGGACGCCGGAGGAGGTCATGGCCGAGGCCGAGCCGGTGATCCGGGCGGTGCTGCCGGACGCCAACGTGCCGACGTCCATCCGCAGCAGCGGGGTTCCCGTCACGCACGGGGGAGTCGGGGAGCTGGAGTCCGTCCTGGACGGCTGGCTGGCCGAGCACGCCGAGGGCGTCGCATGCGTCATCGGGGATCCCTCGTTCGAGGAGCGGCCGCGGGTGCGGTCGTTGACGCCGGAGCTGTCGAAGGGGCTGGAGTTCGACCTGGTCGTCCTCGTCGACCCGGAGGCCTTCGGTGAGGGGATCGAGGGTGCCGTCGACCGCTACGTTGCGATGACGCGGGCCACGCAGCGGCTGGTGGTGCTCACGAGCCGCCCCTAACCGGCAGAAGCGGCTCCGGCTGCTCCTGCTGAGCATCCGTCAAGTCACCTCTGTCTCCGACAGTCCTATCAACGACTGGACTGATCGTCGGGACGTCTCCCAACCCCCGGCGTGCTCGGTACCGACCGCTGAATACGGTGGAGGGGCTTGGTTGAACGAGAGGACGCGAAGACGTGGATGTGTATGAGGCCGTGGACAGCCGCCGGGCCGTGCGGGCGTTCAGCGATGAGCCCGTGCCCAAGGAGGTACTCGAACGAGTGCTGACCGCAGCGACGCGGGCTCCGTCCAGCGGGAACCTCCAGCCGTGGCATCTGTACGTCGTGACCGGCGAACCCTTGGCGGAACTCAAGCGGGCCGCTACAGCCAGGGCACTGGTGGGGGACCCCGGCGACGAGCGTGAGTACCCGATGTACCCGGAGGGGCTGGCCTCGCCGTATCTGGACCGCTTTGCTGCTGCCGCCGCCCAGCGGTACGAAGCGCTGGGGATCGAGCGCGACGACCCGGACCGGCCCAGGAAGATCGCCGCCTTGAACTCGGAGGCGTTCGGGGCGCCGGCTGTCCTGTTCTGCTACCTCGACCGGACGATGGGGCCCGGACAGTGGGCTGACGCGGGGATGTACCTGCAGACGGTCATGCTGTTGTTGAGGGCCGAGGGGCTGCACAGCTGCCCCCAAGTGATGTGGACGGTGTACCGGGAGACTGTCGGCCAGGCAGTCGGAGCCGATGACGGACTCGTGCTGTTCTGTGGCGTCTCAGTGGGGTTCGAGAAGGAGGGCGTGCCGCAACTGCGCACCGGGCGGGCGGACATGACGGAAACGGTGAGCTTCATCGGAGTGTGACCGCTGGACGGCCGAGATCGACAGGACAGGCCTGAGGGCTTGCTGGTGATGTACCTGTTCACCTCCGCGCTGGACTCGGAGGTGGTCGGCTGGTCGCGGTACGACGGCACCGGCCGCACCTCCCCGACCACGGGAGACGGCGCGGAGCCGCCCTACGGCACCGGACTCGATGCGCTCAAGGACGGCTGGCGGCTGATCCAGGCCGCCCAACTCGTCCCGCCCTACCCGGGCCACGAGTACGACGTCTCCTTCCTCAAGCACGAGTTCTTCTTCGAGCGGATCGAGAAGCTCCAAACCGGCCTGTGAACCGCTCCGGGGCCGCTCCGGGTCGGCTCCGGGGAGTCGCGCCCAGCCGGGGTCCTAGCTGCTGAGGTCGGCCGGATCGACCGTGGACCGGGTGTCGTCGTGCGCCGCGACCTCGGTCGGCATCCGCAGCAGTGCGGAGGCCATCGAGGCCGCGGCGTCCGACGGGCTGTCGCCGACGCCGACCATCAGCGCCGTCAGCTGGGCGAGCAGACAGCTCTCGGCGTTCCACGGGGCGAGGAGGTAGCCGCCCAGTTCGAGGGTGACCAGGCCGTGTACGGCGGACCACATCTGGTGGGCGACGAGCCCGGGGTCCGTCGCCCGGAACCGGCCCGCCTCGATGCAGCGGGCGGCGCTCTCCACCACGCCCGTCAGGGTGTAGCGGCCGTGCCGGCGGTCCTCCTCGCCGACCGAGAACCCGCCGAGCAGCGCCCCGCCGAACATCACCCCGTACAGGTGCGGGTTGTCGAGCGCGTTGCAGCGGTAGGCGAAGCCGAGGACGGCGAGGTCGGCGACCGGGTCCGCCGTGCGGTGGACCCGGTCGAAGTGCCGCTGCAGCCGGGCGAACCCCTCATGGACGGTCGCGCGCACCAGGCCGTTCATCCCGCCGAAGTGCGTGTAGAGGGCCATCGTCGAACTCCCCGCCTCGGCGGCGATCCGCCGGGCCGACAGCGCTTTCGGACCCTCCTCGGTGAGGAGCCGGGCGGCGATGTCGAGCAGGGCCGGACGGGCGGCGGGATCGCGGCGGCGGGGGCTCATCGGTGTGTGGTCTCCAGGGGTCGTCCTCAGGGGCCTGAGGTGGGGTCCGGGCGGGCGCGGCGGCGCACCCGGGGCCGGCGGATCATCAGCAGGACGGCGGCGGGCAGCAGGACGGCGTCGACGACGAGCAGCGCGGCGTTCCAGACGCCGTCGATGTCGTGCGAGTGGCCGGACGCGGCCCCGGTGTCGCCCTGCGGCCCGGCGGCGGGGGCGCCGACGGAGAAGCCGGTGACGCCCGAGGTCTCCTTGCCCGTGGTGAGGGCGAGCCGGTAGGTGACGACGTAGGCGCCCGGCCGGGAGATCGTGACGGGCGTGACCACGCGCTGCCCGTCCGGCCTCGGCGTGCCGCTGTCGACGGCGGTGCCGTCGGCGGCGGTCACCCGGACGAAGACGGACTTCGTGCGGAGCTCGTCGCTGAACGCCAGCACCACCTCGGCGGGCGGGGCGTCCACGGTGGCGCCGTCGGCGGGCGTCGCCGCGGTGAGCCGGAACGGCTTCGAGGAGCTCAGCCAGGCGACGGCCAGGAGCAGCAGCACCAGGACGGCGAGGCCCGCCGCCATCCGCCGCTGGAACGCACGGGTGGCGGGCGGCTTGCGGGGCTTGGTCGTCTTCCGCAGGGGCTGCGCGAGCGTCATGCGCCCGTCGGGGCCAGCGGCCGGTGCTCGACGGCGTGGCAGCTGCACGTCATCTCGTGTGCCTCCTCCGGGCTGGGCCGCAGGTGGAGGTACATCGCCACGACCATCGGGATGAACACGATCGTGTTGTAGAAGAGGTGCAACTCGACGCGGGGGAATGCGAGTTGGAGGATGCTCGTCGGTGCGGCGCGGCCGAAGAGGAAGTGGCCGGTCTGGGCCTGGAGGAGCAGCAGCAGGTGCTCGATGTGGTGCCAGAACTGGATGCCCAGGGAGATGTTCCACCACGTGCGCGCCCGTCCGACGAAACCGGGACGCAGGACGAACAGTCCGATCAGCATGACGATCGCGTAGCCGTAGTGCAGCCACTCCGAAGTGATCAGCCACGGGTAGAACTCCCCGAGGACCCCCCGGGCCTTCGGAACGGGCCGGCCGAGGCCCCAGATCTGGTAGGCCTGGACGAGGTGTTCCATCCAGTGGCCGATGACGACGATCAGGAACAGGTTGAGCAGGGCCCGGTGGTGCTGGACCACTTTCGTCCTCATGGGTCCTCCCGGTGGGGCGGATGCGTAGGGGCGGGGTTTCCGTCGTGCGGCGGGGCCTGCGCCACGCCGGTAGACCACCTTGCCAAATGCCTGGATTCGCACCCGTCTTCGAGCTTGCGCACTTGGCGCGCGGGGGCTCCCCGGGGGCGTCCGGCGCACCGCCACCGCTCCGGGGGATTGCGGTACCCGAACCCGGGCGGACAGCATTCCGTACAGCGGGCGCCGTTGCCGGATGCGGGCCCGGAGAAGGGAGAACCGCTATGCGTCGTCGTTTAGTTGGAGCCGTCGTGCTGGCCGCCGCCGGTGCCCTCGCCCTCGCCGTACCGGCTGAGGCCGCGACCGGCCTCCTGGTGGTGAACGGCGTCCCCCACCAGAACCCGCAGCGGGGTTGCTACGCGACCTGGTCGCCGATCTCGATCCAGAACCACACGACGTCCATCGTCCTGGTCCACGCGGCGGCGAACTGTCAGGGCCCGGTGACGGCCGAGGTGGACCCGGGCCAGTCGGCGACGACGTTCGGTGCGAGCTACTTCGTCTTCTGATCAGTCGTCACACATGCTCCACGATGGCGGTCGTGCGCCCGCCGGTGGGCACCGCACGATCGGAGAAGGCGGGGCAACTCGGCGGGGACATACTGAAGTTCGTTGATCGCACGGTCGGTGCGGCGCGGCTCCGGCGGTTCGTCGGATGGCCGGCGCCCCGGTGACGAGACCAGGACGGACGGACACAGGATGGCGGACCCGCAGGACGTGATCGCGGCGCTGGGCGCCGAGGGCGGCGAGATCGACCGACTCGTCGCGGACCTGGACGAGGAGCAGTGGGGGCTGCCGACGCCGGCGCCCGGGTGGACGATCGCCCACCAGGTGGCCCACCTGGCGGCGACCTTCAAGATGGCCGGGACCGCGGCCGCGGCGCCGGACGCGTTCCGGGCGATCGTGTCGCGGATCGGCGGGGACTTCGACGGGGCGGTGCAGACCGCGCTGCTGCCCTACCTGGCGGAGCCGCCGGAGCGGCTGTACGCGCTGTGGCAGGCCGAACGGGCGGCGGCGGAGAAGGCGTTGGCGGAGGTGCCGACCGGGGAGCTGGTGCCGTGGCTGGTGCGGCCGATCCCGGCCCCGGTGCTGGCGGCGGCCGGGATGATGGAGCTGTTCGGGCACGGGCAGGACATCGCGGACGCGCTCGGCGTGGACCGCCCGCGCACGGACCGGCTCCGGCCGCTGGTCGAATTCGCCGTCCGGGTCTGGGACTTCGGCTACCAGGCGCGGAAGCTGGCGACGCCGGAGAAGGAGTTCCGGTTCGAGATCACGGCGCCCTCCGGCGCGCTCTGGGCGTACGGCCCGGTCGACGCGACGGACCGGGTGAGCGGGCCCGCCGAGGACTTCTGCCTGCTGGTCACCCGTCGCCGCCACCCCGACGACCTGGCGGTGACCGCCACCGGCGCCGACGCGCAGGCGTGGCTGGAGATCGCCCAGGCCTACCGCGGCCCGGCGGGGTCCGGCCGCACCCCCGGGCAGTTCGCCAAGCGGTAGAGCCCCACACCCACGACGAGGAGAACCGATATGCCCGAGCTCACCTCCGACCAGGCCGCCGCCGTCGAGGTCCCGCAGCGCATCGTCGCCGCGTGGGCCGGACACGACCACGACGCCTTCGCCGACCTCTTCACCGAGGACGCCCACCTGATCCTCGCGGGGGACGTCTTCCTGCAGGGCCGCGAGGCCATCCGCACGTTCATGGCCCAGGCCTACGCGGGCCCGTTCAAGGGCACCCGGGTGACCGGCGACCCGCTGGCCGCCAAGTTCCACGGGCCCGACTTCGCCCTCGTCGTCACCCAGGGCGGCGTCCTCGCGCCGGGGGAGACGGAGGTCGCCCGCGAGCGCGCGATCCGTGCGACGTGGATGCTCGCCCGCCAGTCCGGCGGCGAGTGGCGCGTCGCCGGGTACCAGAACACCCCGATCCACGCCGGCTAGCCACACCCGAACAGGACGGTCCGCTGACGGAAAGTCGGCGGACCGTCTCGGTGTTTTTTGCGCGCGGCCCCGGAGCCGCTACTCCACCATCGCGGTGGCGATGCGGCGGACCATCTCCCGGCGCTGCTCGCGGCCGGCCAGGTCGATGACCGTGAGCACCTCGGGGTTGGCCGCCGCCCACAGCATCGCGAGGTGGACGAGCAGGGCGAACAGCACCTGCGGCTCGAAGCGGGTCGAGACCAGGCCCCTGGCCTGGGCGTCGGCGATGGCGGCGCTCCTGGCGCGGACCTCGGCGACCCCGAGGTCGTTGAGCGCGTCCCCGTGTTCGAGGCGCTGCCAGGTGATGATCCGGGGCATGTCCGGGTGCTCCTCGTAGAGGTCGCTCAGCCCGGCCGCGAACCCGGGGAGGTCGTCCACGTCGAGGGGCACGCCCACCACGATCAGTTCGACCAGCTCGCTCCAGACGGCGTCGAACAGCCCGGACTTGTTCCCGAAGTAGTGGTAGATCTGCGCCTTGTTGCTCTGCGCGGCCGCGGCGATGCGGTCGACGCGGGCGCCGTGCAGCCCGTACGCGGCGAACTCGGCCCGGCCGGCCGCGATGAGTCTGCGCTTGGTCGCCTCCGCGTCGCGCTCCATGCACCCTGCTCCTAACTAACCGGTTACTTGACAGGTCCGCCTCGGCACCAATGTAATCAACTAACCGTCCAGTTGAATACGGCTGCGGGCAACGACCACGGGGGGTCAGGGAGGGAACCGGGCGTGGAACCGGGCATGGTGATGGTCGGTCGGGACGGCGAGCGGGCCCGGTTGGCCACGTTCGTGCGGGCCGGCGACGGGCGGGCGCTGCTGCTCAGGGGCGAGGCGGGCGTCGGCAAGAGCGCGCTGCTCGACCTGGCGGGGCGGCTCGCCGCCGGGGACGGTCAGCTGGTGGTCCGCGCCACCGGGGTCGAGGCGGAGGCCGAACTGCCGTACGCCGGACTGCACCAGCTGCTCTACCCGTTGCTCTCCGACGCCGGGCGGCCGGCCAGCGCAAGGCTGGACGCCGCCGCGCGGGCGGCGCTCGACGCCGCGTTCGGCGGGATGGACGGTCCGCCGCCCTCGGTCATGGCCCTCGGCATCGCCGTGCTCAACCTGCTGTCGGCGGCGGCCTCGCGCAGACCGGTGCTGCTGGTCCTCGACGACGGCCAGTGGCTGGACGACGCCAGCGCCGACGTGTGCGGGTTCGTCGGCCGCCGGCTGAGCGGCAGCCCCGGCGTGAAACTCCTGGTGGCCGTCCGCAGCGACACCGCCTCCCGCTTCGACACGGCCGCGCTGCCCGAGGCGCCCGTCGCCGCGCTCGCCGCCGACGACGCCGCGTGCCTGCTGGCCCGTCACCACCCCGAGCTGGACGCGCGGCTGCGCGGCCTCGTGCTGGACCAGGCCCGCGGCAACCCGCTGGCCCTGCTGGAGCTGCCCGCCCACCTGGCCGCCCGCGCGACGGCCCCCGCCGCCGGTGCGCCGGAGGACCTGCTCGGCCTGCACGCCGTGCCGCTGCCCCGGCGGATCCAGGACGTCTACGCCGCCCGCATCGCGCGCCTCGGCGACTCCGTCCGGGCGGAGCTGCTGACGGGCGCCCTCGACGGCGCGACGGCCAGGGCGGGCGACGGCCCGGCCCCGGCCGCGCGCTACCGCATGCGCGGCGTCGACGAGGCGCTCGGGTGCGGCCTGCTGGTCGTCGAACCGGCCACCGGCGAACCCGCCTTCCGCCACCCCCTCGTCCGGTCGAGCATCGTGCAGCTGTCCACCCCCGACCAGCGCCGCGCCGCCCACCGGGTGCTGGCGCACGTCCACCGGGAGAACGTGGAGCGGTGCGCCACGCACCTGGCCGCGGCCACCGTCGACCCCGACGAGGACGTCGCCGCCGCCCTGGAGACCGCGGCCCGCTCGGCGACCCGGCGCGGCGGCGCGCTCATGGCGGTGTCCTGGCTGACCCGCGCCGCCGAGCTGAGCGAGTACGGCGCCGACCGCTCCCGGCGGCTCGGCGACGCGGCGTTCGTCGCCGGGCAGGCCGACCGGCTCGGCCAGGCCCGCAGCCTCGCCCTCGCCGCGTCGGCCGGCGGGCCGGACGAGAACCCGGCCGCCGTCCTCGCCAACGCCTACCTGGCGCTCTACCAGGACGGCGACGTGCGCTCCACCCACCGTCAGGTCCTGGCCGCGGTGAAGAAGCTGCGCGACGAGACGCCGGGCCGGCCCGACGACGAGGTGCTCCACCGCCTGGTCAGCCTCCTGCTCGCGGTCAGCCAGTACGCGGGCGGCCACGCCGCCTGGGAGCGCACCCACGAGGTGCTCGCCTCCCTCGGTGACCTCGCCGCCGAGCGCGCCCGGATGTACGGCAGCACCTGGAGCGACGTCGTCCGCCACGGCGCGGGCTGGGCCGGACCGATCGAACGGGCCGCGGCCGGCCTGGCCGACCAGGACCCCTGGGACGTTTCGCGGCTGGCCGTGTCGGCCTACCACCTCGACCTCCTGACGCCGCTGCGCCCCCACCTGGAGCGCGTGGTGGACCGCGAACTGGAGACCGGCGCCACGTCCAGCGGCATCGTCATGCTGCACCTGATCATGCTCGACCAGCTGGCGGTCGGTCACTGGGAGGCGGCCGAGCGCACCGGGCGCCGGGCGCTGGCCCTCGCGGTCGAGCGCGGCCACGGACTGTTCGCCCACCAGACGCGCGCCTACCTGGCCCAGCTGGCCGCCGTGCGCGGTCGGGCGGACGAGGCGCGGGACCTGCAGGCCGCCGTCGACGCGTGGGCCCGACCGCGCGGCGTCGGGTTCCTCACCCAGATCGCCGACTCCGTCGGCGCGACCACCGCGCTGAGCGCCGGCGACTTCGAGACCGCGTTCCTCTACGCGATCGGCATCACGGCCCCCGGGGCGTTCCGGCCCTACGCCTACCAGGCGTCGCGGACCCTGCTCGACCTCATCGAGGCGGCCCTGCACACCGGGCGCGCCGAGCAGGCCCGCGACCACGCCCTCGCCGCGCGGGACGCCGGACTGCCCGGGATCTCGCCGCGCCTGGCGCTGATCACCTACGGCGCCCTGGCGATGACGGCCGACGACGACGGGGAGGCCGCCGCGATGTACGCGCGCGCCGCCGCCCACCCGGCCGCCGAGCGGTTCCCGTTCGAGCTGGCCCGGATCCGGCTGGCCCACGGGATCCGGGTGCGCCGCACCCAGGGCGGCGCGGCGGCCCGCGAGTTCCTCGCCCCGGCGGCCGAAGCGCTCGACCGGCTCGGCGCCGGCGGCTGGGCCGCGCGGGCGCAGGCCGAACTGCGGGCGGCCGGGGCCGTCCCCCGGCCGCCGGCCGTGCCCGCCGCGACGGTGGCGCTCACGTGGCAGGAACGCCGAGTGGCGGACCTGGCCGCCGGGGGCCTGACGAACAAGGAGATCGGCGAGCAGATGCGGCTGTCACCCCGCACCGTCGGCGCGCACCTCTACCGCGCGTTCCCCAAGCTGGGCATCACGACGAGGGCGGCGCTGCGGGACGCGCTGACCAGGCTGGACGGCCGCCTTGCGACACCGTGACCTCGGCACGCCGACCAGGTTGGACAGCCACCTCGCCGCACCGTGACCGCGACGCGCCGGCTTGGCGGCCGCCTCGCCGCACCGTGACGTCAGCCCGTGCCGGCGGCGACCTCCTCGATGCGGCGGGCCAGGTACTTGCGTTCGGTGTCGGTGGTGGCCAGGTCGAGGGCGAGGCGGTAGGCGTGGGCGGCCTCGTCCCAGCGTTCGAGGCGGCGCAGGAGGTCGGCGCGGACGGCCGGCAGCAGGTGGTAGCCGCTGAGTTCGCGGCCGGCGGCGAGCTCGTCGACCAGGGCCAGGCCGGCCGCCGGGCCCTCGGCCATCGCGACGGCCACCGCGCGGTTGAGCTCGACGACGGGGGACGCGGCGAGGCCCGCGAGGCGGGCGTAGAGGTGGGCGATCGCGGACCAGTCGGTGTCCGCCTCGGAGGGGGCGGTCGCGTGGCAGGCGGCGATGGTGGCCTGGAGCTGGTAGTGGCCGACCTCGCCGAGGTCCAGGGCCGACTCCAGCAGGGCGACGCCCTCGTCGATCTCCGCGCGGTGCCAGCGCGAGCGGTCCTGGTCGGCGAGGGGCACGAGCTCGCCGTCGGGGTTCACCCGGGCGTCCCGGCGGGCGTGGTGGAGCAGCATGAGCGCGCCCAGGCCGAGCACCTCGGGCTGGTCGGGCATCAGGCGGGCGAGGAGGCGGACGAGCCGGATCGCCTCGCCGCACAGGTCGGGCCGCAGCAGGTCGGCGCCGGTGGAGGCGGCGTAGCCCTCGTTGAAGAGCAGGTAGAGCACGGCGAGGACGCCGGGCAGCCGCTGCGGGAGGAGTTCCTTGCCGGGCACCTGGTAGGGGATGCCGGAGTGGCGGATCTTCTCCTTGCCGCGCACGAGGCGCTTGGCCATGGTCTGTTCGGAGACCAGGCAGGCGCGGGCGATCTCGGCGGTGGTGAGGCCGGCGAGGGTGCGCAGGGTGAGGGCGACGCGGGAGACGAGCGGCAGCGCCGGGTGGCAGCAGGTGAACATGAGCCGCAGGCGGTCGTCGGTGATGTCGTTGGGCTCGGCGGGGGCCCGTTCCTCGTCGTGGCGCAGGTCGACGGCGATCTGCTGGAGCTTGACGGCCTCGACCTTGCGGCGGCGCAGCCGGTCGATGGCGCGGTTGCGCGCGGTGGTGACGATCCAGGCGCCGGGGCGGGCGGGCACGCCGTCCTGCGGCCAGCGGGCGAGCGCCTGGGCGAAGGCCTCCTGGGCGCATTCCTCGGCGAGGTCCCAGTCGCCGGTGGTGCGGATCAGCGTCGCGACCACCCGGGCCCATTCGGCCCGGAAGGTGGTCGCGACGGCGGACTCGACGTTCACGCTCAGCCGCGGAAGGGGCGGATCTCGATCACGCCGTACTCGGCCACGGGATGGCGGGCGGCGATCTTGACGGCCTCTTCGAGGTCGGCGCAGTCGATGATGTCGTAGCCCGCGATGACCTCCTTGGTCTCCGCGAACGGGCCGTCGCCGAGCACGACCTCGCCGCCGCGCAGGCGGACGGTGGTGGCGGCGTGGTAGGGGCTCAGCTCGTCGCCGTGCAGGCGGATGCCGGCGGCGTCGAGCTCGTCGGCCCACGGCATCGGCTCGTCGGGCTCGACCGGCTTCTGCGGCTCGCCCTCGTAGGCGGCCTTGTCGACGCAGACGAAGAGCATGAACTTCATAACCCCAACTCTCAGTTGACGGACGCGCGGCAACCGAATTCTAGGGCGGGACCGGCACCGGCCGCCCGGTGATCGCACCGGGCGGCCGGAACGGACCGTCCGTCACCGCACTCCCACGACGAACAGGGGGAGCGGTTCTGGACAATCACGTGGCCGGACAGTGCGGGACACTTCTCAGCTCAGGCCCTTGGCGGCGAGCTCGCGCACCACCGTCCAGGCCGCGGCGCCGAAGTCGCCGACCGCGGTGCGGTTGACGTTCTTGATCGTGTCGCAGGCCTGGTGGAAGCACGGGTCGTTCTCCTGGCCCGCGGTGCCGCCGTACTTCTTGGCCTGGTCCGGGGTCTTGACCTCGGCCGCGCCGCCGAACAGGCCGCTGGTCGGGACGCCCGCGTTCATCAGCGGCCCGTAGTCGGAGTCGCCGTCGAACGTGGTGGGCGGGTGCGGATCGGTGGCCATGCCGCGCGCGGCGAACGCGTCGGTGAACAGCTTCGTGATCTTGTCCGACCCGGCCGGCCCGCTGCCGTCGAAGACGTAGCGGGTGTAGTTGGGCGAGCCGATCGAGTCCAGGTGGACGGCGGCGAAGATCTTGGCCACCTCGGCCGGGCCGATCGTGTCGACGTAGTGGAGCGAGCCCTGGAGTCCGACCGCGCCGGTGGCGTCGCGGAAGGCGCGGGTCTCCTCGGCGCCGAAGAACGCGAAGCGGACCTTGTAGTGCGGCGGCACGTGCAGGCGCGCGAGCTGCCGCGCGATCTCCAGGGCCGTCGCCACGCCGGTGCCGTTCTCGTTGATCCCGGGGCCGCTGGGCAGGGCGTCGAGCTCGGCGTGCACGAGCACGACGTGGTTCGGGTCGCCGCCGCGCGTCTCCGCGATGATGTTGCGGGTCTCCGCGTTGGGGTTCTGCTCGGTGTTCGTCACGAGGTGGACGGTCGCGCCGGTGCTCGACGTGGCCGCCTGGTAGAGGGCGAGGCCACTGGCGTAGTCGAGGCCGACCACCGGGATGCCGGTGGGCCCGCCGATCGTGCCGGTCAGCGCTCCGTCACGGCCCGGCTGGCCCTCGTTGAACATCATCACGGCCTTGTAGCCGGCCGCCTGTGCGTTGGCCGTCTTCGGCGCGAAGCCGCAGCCGCCGCGCTGGATCAGCGCGATCCGGACGGCCCCGGCCGGCACCGGGGGGAAGTCCCCGGGGGCGCAGCCGGAGGCCGAACTCGGCTGGGGCGTCGGCGGGACGACCACGTTGGTCGTCGGTACCACGGTGCCCGTCACGTCCGCGCTGCCCGAGTAGACGAACGTGTCGGCCTTGATGGTGACGGCGTTGGGAGAGACCTCGGTCAGCGCGGCGGGGCTCAGTTCCCGGTAGTACGGGATGGTGAACTGCTGCTCCTGGACGTCGTAGCCGGAGTGGCGCAGGGTGCGCTCCACGTAGTCGGCGGCGGCGTCGTACCCGTCGGTGCCGGAGGCGCGCAGGCCGTCGTTGTGGTCGGCGATGCGCTGGAGGGCGCGGACGTGGGTCATGATGCCGTTGGTCGTGACGCCCCTGGCGAGAGCGAGGTCGGGAGAGTCGCCGTCGTCGGCGCTCGCGGGCGTGGCCGCGCCCGCGAGGGCTATCGCCGTCAAGAGGGTGGTGAACAGGGCGGTCCATCTTCGCAAGGGGTTCCTCCTGGGAACGGGTGTGTGGGAGAGGTCGCCAGGCGCGCCGGCTCGTTCGCGATCGGCTACTTGTAGGCGAGCGCCTGGAGTTCGAATAGTTCCGCGTACAGGCCGTCGGCCTTCATGAGGGTGGCGTGGTCGCCGGTCTCGACGACGCGGCCGTCGCGGACGACGACGATCAGGTCCGCCATGCGCACGGTGGAGAACCGGTGCGAGACGAGGAGCGTGATCGCGCCGGTGGACGCGCCGAGGGTGCGGGCCTGGGTCGCGTAGCGCTCGAAGAGGTGGTGCTCGGCCTCGGGGTCGAGCGCGGAGGTGGGTTCGTCGAGGACGAGGAGCAGCGGGGCCTCGCGCATCAGGGCCCGGCCGAGGGCGAGCTTCTGCCACTGGCCGCCGGAGAGTTCGGCGCCCTCGGTCCAGCTGGTGCCGAGCTGGGTGTCGAGGCCGTCGGACAGCTGGCCGACGACGTCGGTGGCGTGGGCCTTTTCGAGGGCCTCGCGGACGGCCGCGTCGTCGTCGAGCCGGGGCAGGTCGCCGACTCCGACGGTGTGGCGGGCGGGCAGCTCGAAGCGGACGAAGTCCTGGAAGCCGGCGGCGATCCGCTCGCGCCACTCCTCGGTGGGCAGGTCGCGCAGGTCGGTGCCGTCGAGCAGGATGCGGCCGCGGGTGGGGCGGTAGAGGCCGCACAGGAGTTTGACGAGGGTGCTCTTGCCGGCGCCGTTCTCGCCGATGACGGCGACGGTGGAGCCGGCCGGCAGGGCGAGCGAGACGCCGGACAGGGCCGGGGCGTCGGTGCCGGGGTAGGCGAAGTCGACGTCGTCCAGCCGGATGCCGCGGGTGAAGCGCTCCGGGGGTGCCTGCCGTGCGGCGGGGGCGTCGGCCCGGGTGACGACGTCGCGCATGGTGTCCATGCGGCGCAGGGTGCCGGTCATCCGCTGGAGGTCGCCGAGGAGGTTGACGGCCGAAGCGACCTGCCGGTTGACCTGCGTGGCGAGCGAGATGACGAGCACGACGTCGCCGACGCCGTGGCGACCGGAGATCGCCTCGCGGATCACCAGGATCATGGCGCCCATGTAGGCGAGGCCGAACACGGTCTGCCCGCCGGCGCGGACGGCGGCGGCGCGGGTGTTGGCGCGCCACAGGCCGCGGCTGGTGGTGTCCCACAGTTCGGCGTGGCGGCGGCGCAGTTCGTCGCTCATCCGGAAGACCCGCAGCTCGCCGGCGAAGCGGGCGTTGGCGGAGAGCCGGAAGAGGTTGAGCGCGATGCGGGTGGGCTCGGCGGTGGCGGTCCTGGCGCGGTCGGTGACGGCCTCGGCCTTGCGGCCGGCGATCAGCGGCGGGACGGCGGCCAGCGGCAGCAGCAGGAGCAGCGGGTTGAGCCGGGCGAGCAGGACGGCGGTGAAGACCACGGCGAGGATCAGCCCGAACAGGCTGAACAGGGCCTGGAAGGCGTTCGGGAAGCGCCGGCTCTCGGGCTGGAGGACGGTCACGAGGTCGGCGTAGTCGGAGCGCTCGTGGTGCTCGATGCCCTCGGAGCCGTTGGAGAGGGTGATCAGGTCCTCGACGAAGTGCTGCTCGGCGAGTTCGGCGAGTTCGAAGTAGGCGACGTGGGCGAAGTTGCCGAAGGACAGCGTGACGACGGCGAGGATCGCGACGACGATCCCGTACCCGCCCGCGGTGCCGCCGTGGCCCTGGACGACGGCGTCGGTCATGAGGCCGAGGAAGGCGGCGAGCAGGGGTGCGGCGACGGCACCGGCCATCATCAGCACGGTCGCGGTGACGGTCTTGCGCCAGTCGACCTTCCAGGCGATCGAGAGCAGCCGCCAGGTGCCGGACAGGGTCTCCTTCATCGTGCGCTCCCGGCTGCTTCGGTGCTCTCGGTGGTCTCGTCGTCGGAGGTGACTTCCCCGGAGGTGTCCGCGTCGGAGGTGTCCGCGTCCGTGAAGCGGTCGGCCTGGAGGCGGAAGAGCCGGGCGTAGCGGCCCTCGGCGGCGAGGAGTTCGTCGTGGCTTCCCTGCTCGGCGACCCGGCCGCCCTCCAGTACGACGATGTGGTCGGCCTGGCGGACGGTGGAGAAGCGGTGCGAGATCAGCAGCGTGGTGGCCCCGCGGGAGAGTTCGGTGAACTCCCGGAAGAACCCGGCCTCGGCGCGGACGTCCAGGCTCGCGGTGGGCTCGTCGAGGACCAGGACCGGCGAGCCGTGCCGCAGCGCGAACAGGGCGCGGGCGAGGGCGACGCGCTGCCACTGCCCGCCGGAGAGGTCGCCGCCGCCGTCGAGGTGGCGGGCGAGCGGGGTGTCGAGGCCGCGCGGCAGCCCGTCGAGGGCCTCGCGCAGGCCGACGGCGTCGATGACGGCCTCCACACCGGCGCGGTCGTCGCGGTGCGCGACGGACCCGAAGGCGACGTTGTCGGCGGCGGAGACCTCGTAGCGGGCGAAGTCCTGGAAGATGACGCCGAGTTTGGCCCGCCAGGCCTCGACGGGGTAGCTGCGGATGTCGACGCCGTCCAGCTTGATGGTGCCGGACGTGGGCTCGTAGAGGCGGGCGAGGAGCTTGACGAGCGTCGTCTTGCCGGCGCCGTTGAGGCCGACGAGCGCGGTGCACCGCCCGACGGTGAGCGTGAGGTCCAGGCCGTCGAGGATCACCCGGTCCTCGCCGGGGTAGTGGAAGGAGACGTTCTCGAAGGTGATGGTGTGCGCGGGCTCCGGCACCTCGACGGCCGCGGCCCGGGCGGGTTCCTCCGCCGCGAGGCGGCCCAGGAAGCTCTTGGTGGCGCCGTAGGCGTGCATGCCGACGGCCGTCGGCAGGTCGGACTCGCGGTAGAACTCGCCGAGGGTGAGCGCGCTGAGCGCCGCCGTGACGACCAGGGCGAAGTCGGTGAGGGTGAGGTCGGCGCCGGGACCGGCCGCGCCGCGCCCCACGAGGGCCATCACGGTCGCGGTCACCGCCATGCCCCAGGCGGTGAACCAGACGAACGGCCACAGGTAGATGCGGCGTCGGGCCGCCCACAGCGGCACCAGCCACTCCCGGTAGGAGGAGCCCCAGAAGCCGCGCAGCCAGCCGTTCAGGCCGAAGACGCGGATCTCCTTGGCGGCGCCCGAGGCGATCGCGAGCTCGCGCAGGTAGTCGTTCTTCAGCTCGGCGCCGTCGAGTTCGAAGCGGACGTCGGCGTACTTGCGCAGCCCGCCGCGCAGCCCGTAGCGGAACAGCAGCACGGCGACGACCAGCCCGGCCGCGGCGAGCCAGGAGAAGACGGCGCCCACCACCCCGGCGTAGCCGGCGAGTTGGGTGTAGCGGCCGATCAGCGCGAGCTGGCCGGCGCAGGCCTGACCCGGGCTCTGCACCCAGGTCTCCAGCTCGCGGGCGGCGGTGCGCAGGTCCTCCACGACCTGCGGGTCCTCCAGCGGGCCCACGCTCGTCGTGCCGGTGGCGGCGGCGATCACGTCGTCGATCACCTCGCCGTCGATCCGCCGGGCCACCAGCTCGCCGACCGACTCACGGACGGGTGCGACGACCTGCTGCCCGATGAAGGCCGCCGCGGCCACGAAGAACGCGCCGAGCAGCGAGTCCCACGCGGGGGAGTCCAGGCCGCCGGCCATCGCCGCCGGCACCTTGCCGAGCAGCACCGCCGTCGCGACCACGAACACCACCGGCAGCGCGCCCAGCAGCACGTTGACGAGCACGTCGAGGGCGATCAGCCCGGCGCCCGCACGGCGGGTCAGCGCCGAGATCTCCAGCCGCTCGCGCACCAGGCGGGCCGCCGTGCTCTCCGCGCCCCCGGTCTGCGGGGCGCTCACCGCGCACGCTCCCCGGCGCCGCGTTCCAGAACCTTCGCCATCGTTCCTCCGTGTCTCCGGTGGGGTGTCTCGGCCGCCACCCCCTTGGCCGTTGCTGCCACTGCGACGAACCGGGCCCCGCCGGATGGACGGACCGCGTCCGTCCGGCGGGCCGCCCGTCCCGTCAGATGCGGAGCACGACCTTCCCGACGTACGCGCCGTGCATCAGGTTGACGGCGGCGCTCACGCCGTTCTCCAGGCCGTCGACGACCGTCTCGGCGACGACGATCTCCCCCGAGCGCACCCACTTCGGGAACCGCTCGTCGAAGACCGGGAACAGCTCGGGGTGGTCGAAGGTGTAGTAGCCGAGGAGTTCGAGCCGCTTGCCGATCACGGCCATCATGTTGCGCGGGCCCTCCGCGGATCCGGTGCGGATCTCCTCGTTGCGCCCGCCCATGACGATCCGCCCGCGCGGGCGCATCGCGTCGATCGCCGCCTCCAGGTGGGCGCCGCCGACGTTGTCGTAGTACACGTCCAGCTCCGGCAGCCGCGGCCGCACGCCCTCGTGGTAGTCGAAGGCGTCGTCGAAGCCGAGGCTCTCCCTGAGGTAGCGGACCTTCTCCGGCGTGCCCGCCGAGCCGATCACCCGGGTCGCCCCCCGCAGCCGGGCCAGCTGGCCCGCCATGCTGCCCACCCCACCGGCCGCGCTGGACACGAAGAACGTGTCGCCCGGCCGGATCTGCGCCACCTCGGTGCCGACGTAGGCCGTCAGCCCGAAGCACAGGTGGTGGGTGAGCGAGGGGTACGCGTCCGGGTCGACCCGGCGGAACTCGCCGGCCTCCGCGACCGCGTAGTCGCGGAAGCCGAACCGGTGCCAGACGACGTCCCCGGGGCTCAGCCGTTCGTCGGCGGTGTCGACGACCTCGCCGATCGCGTCGCACCACATCGGCGCCCCGACCGCGAAGTCGGGGATGTCGAGCGTGCTCAGGTCGTTCATCCGCAGGACCAGCCCGGGATCGACCGACATGAACAGGTTGCGGACGACGACCTGGCCGGGGCCCGGTTCCGGGACCGGGACCTCGACCACCCTGGTGTCCCCGGCCCGCGGGAAGCGGCCCGCGGGCCTGGACACCAGGTGCACCTCACGACCGAGCCTCACGAGATTCTCCCCCTGTACGGCGGGCGACCCGCCCGCGGTCTCACGCTCTGCCCGGCCCGTAGGCGGAGTCGGCGGCGGCGGTCAGGCCGGCCGCGGCCGTCCGCGCGTCGATCCCCTCCTTGATCCCGGCGACGATCGCCTGGGCCTCCGCGGCCGTCGGCGCCGCCGCGATGACCGCGACGATCGGGTCCGGCCAGGGCAGCGCCCGCACGCTCGTCGGGTACGCCCGCACCCCGTCCGCCCAGAGCTTCTCGAACACCGGCCGGATGTGGTCCTCGTACGTCGTGCCCTCGGCGACCTGCAGCATGAAGTGCGCGGAGAGCGTCAGCTCCTTCTCCGCGCCCCACAGCCGCAGCAGGCCGCCCGCGTGCAGCGAGCCGCTGCGCCGGGCGTTGATCTCGGTGATGTACAGCCGGTCGTCGTCCCCGGCCACGCAGTCGATGCACATCCAGCCGCGGTAGCCCAGCTTGTGCGCGGCCGCGCCGACCTCGTGCGCGGCCCGGGTGAGCCGCTCGCCCCACTCCGGCGGCAGCGCGCCGACGCCGACGTCGACGCTGCGGAAGGAGTAGCCGTGCTCGACGGTCAGCGCGCACCACACGACGTCCTCGACGCCGTCCTCGCCGATCAGGATGTCCGCGGCCGGGCAGCCGACGCCCTCGGCGTGCTCCTGGAAGCGCTGGATCAGGATCGGGAACGCGAAGAACGAGTCCCGGCCCGCGTTGTCCAGGAACTCCTCGACGGCGCCCGGCTCGTCGCGGACGACGCCGGAGCCGTCGCCGGCCACGCCGAAGAGCGTCCGGGCGATCACCTTGCCGTACCGGGCCGTCATCGCCTTGAGGCCGCCGCGCAGTTCGACCCAGTTGCCCGCGACCATGCCCGGGGCGACGTTGATGCCCGGCAGCTCGCGGGCCAGGTCCAGCGGGCTGATCTTGGAGTCCAGGTAGAGGCTCGCCCAGTAGGAGTCCTCGCCGACGTGGTCCAGCTCCACCGCCTTGCCCCAGCCGCGCACCAGCGCCGCCAGCAGGTACGTCTCGTCGGTCGGGCCGACGATCTGGAGCTTCACCGCGTCGTACGGCTCCAGCAGCCCGCGCAGCCGCGCCTGCGCGTCGCCGTCCTTGAGGAAGTCCTCCACCAGCAGCCCGGTGCGCCGGGCCGGCGACACCACCGGCGCCGGGTCCAGGCCCAGCGTCCGGTGGATGTCGTCGAACCACTGCCGGTTCCAGCCGAGCGGGAGCACCAGGACCCGGGGGTTGGGGCTCCAGAAGACCGAGTGCTCGCACTCGTACGTGCCGCTGAAGCGCACCACCCGCTCGCGCTCCTCACCGGTGAGGTTCAGGGCGGGGTTGCGCAGGTGGTACTCGGCACTGTTGGGGACGATGAGCTCGACGACTTTCGACATCTACTGGGTCCTCTCCGGTGATCTGAGAAGTCGGCTGCTGGACTGCGGCGTTGGGGTGCGGCGTTGAGGCGCTACGCCTCCGGGGACAGCTCCTGGGCGATCTCCCAGACGTTCCCGGCCGGGTCGGCGAAGGTCGCCGTCCGCCGGCCCCACGGCTGGTCCACCGGCCCGTTGAGGAGGTCCACGCCGTGCTCGGCCAGCTCGGCGCAGACGGCCTCGGCGTCGGCGACGTTGATCGTGAGCAGCGCGCGGGCGCCGGTCTCCGGGCCGCCGACCGGGGCCGGCGCGACCAGGCCGTGCGCCTCGCCGACCTCCAGCAGGTTGATCATCAGGTTGCGCATCTTCAGGGCGGCGGACTCGCCGTCCTCGTAGACCACCTCCAGGCCGAAGACGTCGAGGTAGAACTTCTTCGTGGCGGCGAGGTCCTCCACGAAGAGGGTGATGACCTCGATCTCGTTCAGGGCCTTGATCATGTGGTGCTCCTCGGGTCTCTTGTGCGTGGTACGGGTGCCCGACCGGGCGGGCCACCCCCTCGACGAACGGGGGCGGCCCGGATGGACACCCCGGCCGGCTACAGATCGCGCGCGGCTGCGTCGACGGCGAGGATGCGGAACTCCGAGGTGTACCGCGCCCCCTCCGCGTCCCGGAGCCACAGCCCGTCCGCGTCCGGCAGCATCTCGGTGAGCGTGACGGAGCCGTTCTCCTCCTCCACCGAGCGGCGCACCGCCTTGGCCAGGATGTTGACCAGCACCAGGCTGGTGAAGTCGACGAACGCGGGCTTGTCCTCTACCGGGACCTTGTAGAACGCCCGCTCGGGCAGGCCCTGTTCGAGCCGCCAGCGGCGGGCGGCCCAGAAGCGCTCGGGCTCGGACTTCACCGCGGCCCAGGCGAGCTCGCCCGCCGGGAAGCTCCACGACTCCCGGGCCACCACCATGCGGTCGACGGTGATGCGCGGGTTGTGGCGCGCCTTGGCGACCGGCTTGAACGCGTTGATCGCCGCCGCCGCGAGCGGCTCGCCCACCACGTGCGCCAGCGGCGCCGCGAACGACCCGGCGCGCGAGCGGACGATGAGCCGCTCGCCCTCCCGGCGCACGAAGAGCGCGGCGGCCGGCATGATCGGGCCCGGCGGGGTCACGGCCTCGGGGTGCATCGTCCAGTACGTGTACTCGGGCGACAGCAGCGCCGACGGCGGCGACACCCGCGAACTCACGCCCGGCACGTCCCGGTTCATGATCCCGTAGATCCGGCTCCCGCGCATGTCCGCCTCGGCCGCCGCCAGCATCGACGGCGGGTCGTCGTGCTGCTCGACGAAGACCCGGCTCTCCATCGTGTTGAACGACAGGTGCAGTTCGCCGAGCACGAGCAGGAACTCCCCGCGCCCGACCGCCTCCTCGTCCGCCGCGGCCAGCATGAAGTCCGGCGAGTGGTGCACCGCCGTCGGCCACGGCAGCGGGCGCGCGGGGAACAGCTCGGCCACCCGCCCGGCGATGTCCTCGCTGCGCAGCTCGACGTGCTTGGCGTCCGGGGGCAACCGCAGCACGTCCGCCCAGCGGCGCTGGAACTCGTCGACCGCGCGGCGGGCCGGCTTCGACAGGCCACGGATGTTGAAGTACAGCTGCGGCGTCGCGAGGCTCAGGATCGCCGCCAGCGGCACCTCCGGGTCGCCGTGCTGCGCGACCCGGCGCTCGTAGATGTCGGTCAGGTAGCGGTCGAACTCCTGGCCCACCTCCGCGACCAGCCACCGCCCACTGTCCAGCAGCAGCGCGAGCGGCCCGGCCAGGGCGTCGCGCAGGACCGGGCCGAGGTCGACCCGGACGTCGCGGACGGTGTCCTCGTAGACGAGCGTCCGCCCGGCGTACGTCTGGCCCGCGCGGCGCTCGCCGGCGACGCCCGTGATCTCCTCGAAGCACGCGCCGAGGGCGGCCATCGCGGCCTCCAGCGCGGCGTCGTCGCCCGCCGCGGCCGAGACCGCGTCCCGGGCGGTGGTGAACCGGGCCGCGACGCCCAGTGCGTACGCCCTGGCCTCCGGGTCGGCGATCCGCTCCAGACGGGCGACGAGCGAGCGCTCGGGGTGGGCCTCGATCGCGCCGACGACGTCGTGGCGGAGCAACTGGCGGGCGACGAGGTCCTCGACGGTGGCCAGGAGGGCGGCCGGATCGCCCAGTTCGGGGAACTCGGACCACGCCAGCTCGTCCGCGAGCTCGGGGAGCGAGCGGACCCCGTCGACGAGTGCGAGCAACTCCGCCTCGGCCTCCGTGAGGTGCACGGGCGGACGGCCGGGCGCGAGGAGCGTGGCGCCCGCGAGGTGGTGCGCGGCGAACCGGCGCGGCGCCAGCCACGGGCGGACGCGCGGGTCGTCCGAGAGGGCTCGCGCGACGGCGTCCACCGCCCAGATCTCGAAGTAGACCGTGCGCCGGGACAGGAAGTCCGGGCCGACGCGCGACGCGAGCGGCGCGCCGTCGTCCGTCCACCGGGCCCAGCCGACCGGGCCGACGAAGCCGATGGTGTCGTTCTTCAGCGCGTACCGCTGGAGGTAACCCGCCACCGCCAGCTCGTGGTTGCGCCCCCGGACGTTGCGCGGCTCGCCGGCCGCGAGCTTGTCCAGGCACAGCTTCAGCAGCTTCGGGTTCTGCCAGGCGACGGCCTCCCGGAAGCGCGGCGTCGTCGACGCCCCGCGCACGGCGGCGGACAGGCGCTCGGAGGCCCGCGCGTACTCGGCGCGGTAGGCGTCCGCGTCGTCGGCGTCCGCCGCGGCCGCGAGCGCCGGGTCCGTGAGCGGCCGCACGGTGTCGGCGGGGAAGCCGGTGCTGCGCAGGACGACGTCGCGCCACACGGACCAGCCGGTGGCTCTCAGCGGGACGAGGTGATGCCCGTCGGACCCGGTCATACTGACTTCTTCCGTTCGATCTGGGCCGCGAGGGCGTCCAGGGTGGGGTAGTCGAAGAGGGCGGCGATGCCGAGGTCCACGCCGAACTCGTCGTGGATGTGGGAGACCAGCTCGACCGCGGTGAGGGAGTTGCCGCCGATGTCGAAGAAGTCCGCGCCGTCGGCGATCTCGGGCCAGCCCAGCAGGCCCGTCCACAGCTCGCGCAGGCGGGCGGTGGTGGCGTCCCGTTCGGTCGGGAGGGCCACGGGGGGAGCGGGGGCCGGCTCGGCTTTCCGGCCTTCCTGGCCTTCCTGGCTTGCCTGGTCGGGAACGTGACGGATCGTCACATGAGTCGGCGTGTGTGCCTGCAACAGTTCCAGGAGGAGCGTCGCGTCGGTCGGCCGGGGCGTGGAGACGACGAGCGTGCGGGCCGCGGGCGGGGCGCTGGTGGCCGCGAGGGCGGTGAGGACGGCGTCGGCGGCGTCGGGGCGGCTCCGCGTGACGGTCGCGAACAGGTCGAGCGCCGGGCGGCCGGCGAAGGCTCGGGCGAGGGTCGCGAGGCCGAACGCCCGGGGCCCGAAGGCGTCCGCCTCGGCCGCGTCGGGGGCCGGGCCGGCCAGGTGGAGGACGCCGTGGACGGGGCCGTGGCGGCCGGTGACGTCGTCGAGGAGGGCGGTGAGCGCCGCGTGGTCGGTGACGTCGCACGCGGCCGACTCGACGGTCGCGCCCAGGGACGCCAACTCGGCGAGGAGCTCGGGCCGTTCGGCAGCCTTCAGGCCGACGAGGACGAGCGTCGGGTGCAGTCCGGTCGCGGCCAGCCCGCGGGCCACCCGGACGCCGAGACGGCCGGTGCCGCCGGTGATCAGGTAGGTGCCGGCGGGCCGGAGGGCGGGGCCCTCGGCCGGGGTGACGGCGAGCGGGTGCTCGGTGGGGACCCAGCGGCGGGTGCCGCGGAGTGCCACCACGTCGTCGCCGCCCGCGCGGAGTTCGGCGGCGAGCTCGCGGTCGGGGACGGACCCGCCGAGGTCGATCAGGCGGACCCCGGCCTCCCCGGCGAGCGCGGTGAGCGCGGCGTGGCCCGGGCGCAGCCGGTCGTGGCCGCTGACGTCCACGGCGTGTTCGGTGAGGACGACGAGTTCGGGTGCCCCGCTCTCGGCGGCCTGGCGCAGCAGTTCGGTGGCGGCGGTGTGGCCGGCCGCCAACTGCTCGGCCAGGTCGCGGCCTTCGGGACGGCCGAGGCTCCCGGCGTGGACCAGCAGGCCGGGCGTCACGCCGCGCTCGCGCAGGGTGCGGAAGGCGCGGGCGAGGTCCTGGGGTTCGCCCTCGCGGACGACGAAGCCGACCTCGCGGTCCTCGTAATCGGCACCCGGCGTGAGCGGGACGACCCGTAGCCCGGCCTCGCGCAGCGCGGCGGTGATCCGGCGGGCCGCCGTTTCGTCAGTGGGGAGGGCGACGACGGCGGTGCGGGCGACCGGCTCGGGCCGGTGCGCGGGGCGGGGCTGCTCGTGCCAACTGGGCAGCCTGAAGGGGGAGTCGGTCGGAGTCTGCTGGGCTTCCTCCTCGGCCGCCACGTCGACCCAGTACCGCTGCCGTTCGTACGGGTAGCCGGGTACGGGCACGCGGCCCGCGTCCGACAGGTCCTCGACGGCCGTCCAGTCGATCGCGTGCCCCTCCGTCCACACGGCGGCGACCGCGGTGAGCGCCGACTGCACGTCGGCGAGCGGCTCGGTCCTGCGCTGGGCCAGGGTCGGCAGCACCCGGTGGCGTGCGGCGTCCACGGCGGGGTGCTGGCGCAGGGCCGAGGTGAGCGTGCGGCCGGGGCCGCACTCGATCAGCAGCTGCCGCCCGTCGGTGCCGGCGAGCGCCGCCACCGCGTCCGCGAACCGCACCGGCCGCACCAACTGCCCGGCCCAGAAGGCCGGATCGGTGGCCTCGGCGTCGCTCACGAGCCCGCCGGTCGCCGAGGAGTACAGGTCGAGGGCGGGGGCGGAGAATCGTAGCCCCCGCAGGGACTCCTCGAAGGCCTCCGCCGCCGGGGCCGCGAGCGGCACGTGGGAGGCGCGGCTGAACGGGACCGGGCGGACGTTCATCCCGGCCTCCCGCAGCTCGGCGCCCGCCCGCGCCACGGCGTCCACCGGACCGGCGACCACCACCATGCGCGGGCCGTTGACGACGGCCACGTGCACGTCGTCCGGCAGCAGCGGAGCGACGTCCGCCTCCGCCGCCGCGACGGCGAGCATGGCGCCGGGCGGTGTGGCGGCGAGCGCCCGCGAGCGGGCGACGACGGCCCGCACGGCGTCCTCGGGGGTCAGCACCCCGGCGGCCGCGGCCGCCGCGAGTTCGCCGAGGCTGTGGCCCAGGACGGCGCCTGGCCGCACGCCCCACGCGTGCCAGGCCTGCGCCAGCGCGTGCTCGACGGCGAACAGCAGCGGCTGGGCGATGTCAGGGTCGGCGATCCGCCTGGCGTCGGCGTCCCGCCACAGGCCGCGCAGCGGCACGCCCTCGGCCTCGAAGAGGTCGAGGCAGGCGTCGAAGGCGCGGGCGTAGGCGGGGGAGCGGTCGTGGAGGTCGAGGGCCATGCCCGGGTGCTGGCTGCCCATGCCGGGGAAGAGCAGCGCGATGCGGCTGCCCGAGGGGCCGGTGGCGGGGCCGCTCGCCGCTGCCAGCAGGTCGGCCGCCTCGCGGGCGCCCGTGGCGACCACCGCGCCGCGGTACGGGTGCGTCGTGCGGCCCTGCTGGAGGGTCGCGACGCTCGCGGCGAAGTCCGGTGCGGCGGAGGTGAAATGACCGGCGAGCCGGGTCCGGTAGCGCTCCGCCGCCTCGGGCGTGCGCGCCGACCAGACGACGATCCGCGGGCGTTCCGTCGTGGCCGCGGGTGCCGGACGCGCCGGCGCCTCCTCCAGCACGACGTGCGCGTTGGTGCCGCCCACGCCGTACGTGTTGACGGCCGCCACCCGGGGCCGCTCGGCCCGGCGCTCCCACGGCACCGCGGCGGTCGGCAGCTCGAACGGCGAGTCGTCGATTCCGAGTTCGGGGTTCGCGGTGCGGAAGCCGAGGGTGCGCGGCACGCTCCCGTGCTCCAGCGTCAGCACGACCTTGATCAGCGAGGCGATCCCCGATGCGTGGCCGAGGTGCCCGATGTTGCCCTTGACGGAGGTGAGGACCGTGGCGCCGCTGCCCGTGGCGCCGAGGTACCGGTAGGCCGAGGTGAGCGCGGCCACTTCGATCGGGTCGCCGAGGACGGTGCCCGAGGCGTGCGCCTCCACCAGGCCGACGTCGCCGGGCTCGACTTCCGCCGTCAGCATCGCCTCGGCGATCGCGGCCGACTGGCCGGAGACGCTCGGCGCGGCGAACCCGGCCTTGGCGGAGCCGTCGTTGTTGACGGCCGAGCCGCGGATCACGGCCCGGATGTGGTCCCGGTCGGCGATCGCGTCGGAGAGCCGCTTGAGCGCGACCACCCCGGCGCCCGAGCCGAAGACCGTGCCGGTCGCGTGGGCGTCGAAGGGCCGGCAGTGCCCGTCGCGGCTGATCTTGCCGCCGGGCTCCCACCAGTAGCCGTGCTCCAGCGGTAGTTCGACCTCCGCCCCGCCGACGAGGGCGAGCTCGCACTCGCCCGCGCGCAGCGACGCGGCGGCCAGGTGCAGGGCCACCAGCGGGCTCGCACAGGCCGTCGCGATGCCGAGGCTCGGGCCGTTGAGGCCGAGCTTGTAGGAGACCAGCGGGGCGAGGGAGTCCGTCGAGTTCCAGGTGCTCAGCGACAGGCCGACGCCGTCGCCCCCGCTGCCGCCGTTGCCGGCGCGGCCCTCGCTGCGGCGCACCAGGTCGAGGTAGCGGCCGCGCCCGGCGGAGCCGAACACGCCGACGTCGGCGAGCCGTTCGGGGTCGTAGCCGGCGTCTTCCAGGGCCGCGTGGGCGCACTCCAGGAAGAGCCGGATCTGCGGGTCGCAGATGCGGGCCTCGCGCGGGGTGAGCCCGAAGAACCCGGCGTCGAAGCCGTCGATCTCGGGCACCGTCGCGACGGCCTTGACGTACTGCGGGTCGGCGAGCGCGCGGGCCGGCACGCCGGCCGCAGCGAGTTCCTCGTCGGAGGCGGGGCGGATGGAGCCGACGCCGTCGCGGAGGTTGGCCCAGAACGCGCCGAGGTCGACGGCCCCGGGGAAGCGGCCGGCCATGCCGACGACGGCGACGGGTTCGTACCTGCTCTGGTCGTTCATGCGTTCCCCTGGAGGTCGTGTCGGATGCGTCGGCGCAACTGCCGCCGCTGCTCGGCCGGTGGGGCCGACCGGGGCGCGGGGGGACCGTCCCGGAGCGGCGCGGCCGGAGCGCGGCCGGAGAGGAAGCGGGCCAGCGCGAGGAGGTTCGGGTGCTCGAACATGGCCGTCACCGGGAAGGCGGTGGCCAGCCGTTCGCCCAGCAGGGCGTGGAGGCGCACGACGGCCATCGAGTTGAGCCCGGCGTCGAAGAAGTTGTCGGCGGGCGGGAGGTCGATCCCGATGACCTCCCGGACGAGGGCGGCCAGTTCGGCGGCGGCCCGGCCGTCCCGGGCGGGGCCGTCGGCGACCGGCGCCCCGGCGGACTTGGCGGCGCGTTCGCGCGGTCCGTCGGTGAACAGGATTTCGGCGGGCACGGCGTAGCGCGGCAGGCGGCGGCGCAGGTGCGAGCGGAGGTTGGCCGGGTCCGGGGCGGCGGTGCCGGGCGCGGTGCGGACGGTGAGCGACAGCACGGGCCCGGCGGCGGTCGTGGTCAGGCCGGCGACGGCGTGCCGGACGGCGGGGTGGTCGAGGGCCGCGCGCTCGACCTGTTCGGGGTCCAGGCGGTAGCCGTCGACGGACAGTTGGCGGTCGAGCCGGCCGTGCAGGACGACCGCGCCGGAGGGGTGGCGGCGGCCGCGGTCGCCCGTGCGGTAGGTGCCGGCGGCGGTGTCGAAGCGCTCGCCCCGGCCGGTGCCGTCCAGGTAGCCCGCGGCCAGGTGCGGGGAGCGGACGACGACCTCTCCCGCGTGGCCGACCGGGGCGGGCGTGCCGTCGGGGCGCAGCACGAGGAGTTCGGCGGCTCCCGCGCCGGTGCCGACCGGCAGTTCGGCCGTGTCCGGCAGACCGGCGAGCGGGTCCTGCCCGGCGTCGAGCCGCCAGGCGGAGGCGAGTTGGGGCGTCTCGGTGGCGCCGTACGCGTTCACGACGGCCGCGCCGGTGACGGCCCGCAGCGCGCGGACCATGCCCGCGGTGAGCGGCGCGCCGCCGCTGACGACCAGGCGCAGGTGCGGCAGGCGGGCGGTGTCGTGGGGGCGTCCGGAGAGGAGCAGTTCGAGGAGGGCCGGGGTGGCGTGCAGGACGGTGACGCGCTCGTCGTCGAGCAGCGCGAAGAGCCGGTCGGGGGCGGTGAACACGGACTCGGGCGGGACGACGACGGTGCCGCCCGCCAGCAGCGGGACGAGGAGGTCGCGCAGCAGCGGGTCGTGGCCGACGGCGCCCAGCAGGGCGATCCGGTCTGCCGGGCCGAGGCCGAAGGAGCGCCGGTACCAGTCGAGCGTGCCGGCGAGCGCGGCCGGGGACACGGCGACGGCGGCCGGGCGGCCGGAGGTGCCGGAGGTGAAGAGGACGTGGCTGGTGCCGGGCAGGTGGCGCGGTTCCCGGGCGCCGGGCTGAACGGTGCCGTCGGTGGTCAGGACGGCCTTGGGGCGCAGGAGGTCCTGGCGTTCGGCGAGTGCTGCGGCGGGCAGGTGCGCGTCCGTGACGGCGACGGCCGCGCCCGCCTGCCGGGCGCCGAGGAAGGCGGCGGCGAGGTCGGGTGTGCGCTCGGCGCGCAGCTCAAGGACGTCCCCGGGGAGCACGCCGGCGGCGGTGACGGTGGCGGCCACCTCGTCGCAGCATCGCAGCAACTCGGCGTACGTCAGGTCCAGTTGGGTGGAATGGATCGCGATGGCGTCGGGGTGGCGCAGGGCGACGTCCCGGATCCGCGTGAGGACGTCGGGTGCGTCCAGTTGCGGCGCGTGCACTGCTTTCGCAGGGGGACCGTCGAACGGCGCCTGGTCCGCCGCGAACGCCGCCGCGACCCCGACCACCTGCCGCAGCAGCTCGTCGACCACCGCGTCCTCGAACAGCCCATCCCGCCCGACGAGTTCGAGCCGCAGCCCGTCGTCCGGGTCGTACCGGAGGTAGAAGTTGAGGTCGAACAGCGCGTACGGCGGCGCCGCGTCCATCCACCGCGCGGGCGCGTCGGCGAAGGCGGGTGCGGGCCCGATCCGGCTGAGGTCGTTGACCCACACCTGGAACAGCGGGTTGTCCCGGGGCGAGGGCGGCAGTCCCAGCCGGTGCACGACGGCCTGGAACGTGGGCGCGAGGTGGTCGAGCGCCTCCAGCGACCGCTCGCGCACGTGGGCGAGGAGGTCGTCGCGCCCGTTCCGGTCCTCGACGTCGAGCCACAGCGGCACGGTGCTGAGCACGGGCCCGACGAGTTCCTGCTCCCCCGGGCCCAGCCGCCGGCTGACCGGTACGCCCACGGCGACGGACCGCTCGCCCGCCCACGCGGCGAGGACGGTCGCGACGCACGCCACGACGTACGTGGCCCGGGTGTGCCCGCTGCGGGTGAGCAGGGCGTCGACGGAGGCGGTGAGCTCCGGGCCGAGCGCCGCCACCGTGCGGCGGCCGTCGAGCGTCGGGCCGGCCGGGCCGGTGAGGCGGAACGGCAGCGGCGTGCGCGCGGGGGCGTCGGGCAGGAGCGCCGCCCAGTACGCGAGGTCCTCGTGCCAGCGGTCCGAGCCGACGGCGGCGGCCCGCCGGTGGGCGAAGGCGGCGAAGCGGGGTGCGGGCGGCCACTGCGGCGCGAGGCCGCGGGCGCGGGCGGTGTAGGCGGTGGCGAGGTCCCGGGCGACGAGTTCGAGGGCGTGCTGGTCGGCCACCAGGTGGTGCAGGGAGACGACGAGCAGCGCCTCGGCCGTGCCGCGCAGCAGGCCGACGGTGAGCAGCGGCGGCCGGTCCAGCGGGATCGCCGTCCGTGCGATCCCGGCGACGAACGCGCACGCCGCCGGATCGTCGAGCGGGCCTGCGGTCTCCCGGACGGTGAACCGCGGCTCGGCGTGCGGCGCGTACGTCCAACGCGGGACGCCGTCGATGACGTCGACGGCCGCGCGCAGGAGGTCGTGGCGCCCGAGCACGTCCCGGGCGGCGGCGCGGAGGGCGTCGTCGTCGACGCTGGCGGGGATCCGCAGGGCGCCGACGACGTTGTTGCCGGAGTCGTCGGCGAGGGCGCGGTTGAGGAGCCAGAGCGGTTCCTGCACCGGGGTGAGCGGGCTGTGGTCGGCCGGGCCCTCGGCGGCCTGCGGGCGCTCGGTGCGGGGCAGGGTGGCCACGGCGTCGCGGAGGCCGGCCAGCGTGAGGCCGTCCCGCAGGAGCAGTGGCAACGGCAGGTCGACCCCGCGCAGTTCGGCGAGCCGGGCGATCAGCGCGAGGGCGGTGAGGGAGTGCCCGCCGAGGCTCAGGAAGCCGAGGTCCTCGCGCCGCTGGTCGGCCGGGACGGCGAGCGACTCCCACCATGCGGAGGCGAGTTCGTCGCTCTCCGCGGCCTCGACGTGCGCCTTGGAGGCCCACCAGTGTTCCGTCTCCTCGGTGATGCGCCGGCGGTCGGCCTTGCCGGAGGTGGTGAGGGGCAGGTGGTCGACCCAGCGCAGGGCGTGCGGCACGAAGGCCCGGGGCAGCCGCTCGGCGACGTGGGCGAGGATCGCGTGGTCGGCGTCCGCGTGGCCCTCGGCCCGCACGGCGACGGCGACGAGTTCGGCGGCGAGGCCGTCCGGGGGCCGGAGGGCGACGACGGTGGTGGCGGCGACCGCCGGGTGCGTGGTGAGCGCGGCCTCGACCTCGGCCGGCTCGATCCGGACGCCGCGGATCTTGAGCTGCGCGTCGATCCGGCCGAGGTAGCGCACCAGGCCGTCGTCCATGGACGCCAAGTCGCCCGTGCGGTACCAGCGTCGGCCGTCGACGACGGGGAACGCCGCCTCCGTGAGGTCGGGCCGGCCCACGTAGCCGAGCGCCACCTGGACGCCGCCGATCCACAGCTCGCCCGGCTCGCCGTCGCGGGCGGGCGAGCCGTCCGTCCCGACGATCCGCAGGTCGACGTTGTCGATCGGGGCCCCGATGAACACGTCCCCGTCCGGAGCGAGCCCGCGCGGCACCGGCCAGTGCGTGACGTCGATCGCGGCCTCGGTCGGCCCGTACAGGTTGTGCAGTTCGGCGCCCGACCACTGCGCGAACCGTGCGGCGAGCGCCGGCGGGAGCGCCTCGCCGCTGCAGAACACCAGCCTCAGCGACGGGAGTTCGGCGGCCGCCAGGCGCAGCTGGGCCGCCAGCATCGTCGGCACGAAGTGGCAGACGGTGATGCGCCCGTCGGCCAGGGCGCGCGCGAGGAACTGCGGGTCGTAGTGGGCGTCGGCGGGCGGGAAGACGCAGCGGGCGCCCGTGACGACGGGCAGGAAGAACTCCCACCCGGCGACGTCGAAGGTGCTCGGCGTCTTCTGGAGCACGCGGTCGCGCCCGTCGAGGCCGAACCGCCCGGCCATCCAGAGGATCCGGTTGGCGAGGGCGGCGGCGCCGACCAGGACGGCCTTGGGGGTGCCCGTGGAGCCCGAGGTGAACAGCGCGTAGACCGGGTCCTCGGGCCCGACCTCGCGCAGCGGCGCGTACCCGGCGGGCGCCGTGCGCGGCACGGTGACGGCCGGCATACCGCCCGGGGCGAGGCCCTCGTGCCCGGCCGCCACCACCGTGCATAGCGGCCGGACGACGCCGACCATGGCCGCGACCCGCCCGGCGGGCTCGTCGGCCGCGATCGGCACGTAGTGGCAGCCGGCCTTGAGCACCCCGAGCAGCGCGACCAGCAGGTCGGCCTGCCGGGGCATCCGCACGGCCACCGGGCCCCGGCGCCCGCCGGTGGCGCCCAGCACGGCGGCCGCGCACGCGTCGCTGAGCAGGTCCAGCTCGGCGTAGGTGAGGGTCCGCCCGGGATCGGAGCAGGCGACGGCGTCCGGGGTGCGTGTCCGCTGGTCGCGGACCAGCCCCGGGACCCCGTACGGCGCCCGGTGGGGCACCCGTGGTCCGCGGAGCACCGGGGCCCCGTCCGTCATGCCGCCACCTGCTCGTGCGCGTCCCGCATGGTTCCCCCCACTGCGCCGTGACTCGAAGGACCTGTTTCCGGTGGATCGTCAGATCGGCTGGAGCGCGACCGGCTCCGGGTCGGCGAGGAAGTCCGGCCGCAGACCGGTGACCTCGGGACGGTTGGCGACGCTGTTGTAGACGAACATCAGCATCGAGCGGCGGAACGGCGAGATGTTCGCCGCCGAGCAGTGCAGGATGTTCGGGTGGAACACCAGCACCGACCCGGCGGGCCCCTTGGGGCTCACCAGCCCGTTGGCGCGGGCGAGTTCCTCGATGACGGAGTGGCGCACCCGGAACTTCTCGTCGGCGGTGAGCGTGGCCACCCAGGCCGGCGCGTCCTCGTAGCCGAGCGGCATGCCGTCCGCGTCGCTGCTGGCGAGCAGCCCGGCGGTGTGCGAGCCGGGCACGAAGGTGAGCGGCCCGTTGAACTCCGTCACCTCGTCCAGGAAGACGGCGACGTTGACCAGGTCGGGCCGGCGGATGCCGTCGCCGGTGAGCCAGTAGACGTAGTCCTGGTGCCACTCCCACTGGTCGCCGGCGAACGGCGCCTTGATGTTCACCTTCGACTGGTGCACGTACACGTCGTCGTCGAGCAGGCCGCGGACGGCGCCGAGCAGCGCCGGCCGGCGGGTGAGCGCGGCGATCGCGGGGTTCGTGCGGTGCAGGCCGTAGACCGAGCGGACGGTCCGCCCGTCGCGCTCCAGGACCCGCCCGGGGTCGTCCGCGTCGAGGATCGACGGGAGCTCGTCGAGCGCCACGTCGAGGAGGTCCCCGGCCAGCGAGCCGGGCGGCAGGAGCACGTAGCCGTCCCGGTGGTACCGCGCGACGAGTTCGGGGGCGAGCGGTGCGGCGGCCGTGCCGGCCGTGTCGTGCGTCATTGCTCAGGCCTTTCTCGTTCGGTTCGGATGCGTGCCGCGGCCGGGCCGCCGGGCCGGGCCGGATCGGTCCGGACGATGCGGCGTGCTATCGGACCGGGCCGGACGGCGCGGCGCGCTACCAGACCGGGCGGACGTCGATGGTGCCGAAGCGGGCCACCGGGTGCTTGCCGGCCACCTCGATCGCCTCGTCCAGGTCGGCGCACTCGATGACGTCGTAGCCGGCGATCCGGCCCTCGGCGTCGGCGAACGGGCCGTCGTCGACGACGACCTCGCCGCCGCGCACGCGCACCGAGGTGGCGTCCCCGGCCGGGCGCAGCCGGTTGCCGTCCAGCCGCACGCCGCGCCCGTCCATCTCGGTCACCCAGTCGGCGGTGCCGACCGCCATGCCCGCGTCGTCCTCGGGGGTGACCTCGGCGTCCTGGTCGGCGCAGATCAGCAGCAGGTACTTCATGGTCCGTCTCCTCGCTCGGGGTCGTCCGCCGCCGCCGGTGTCCGGGATCCACTGCGGGGATCCCCCCGGCGGCTCCTTCCGGCGGCTCCTTCTGGGAATCCGACGAACGGGCCGGCGGCGGATGGACAACCCGCGAGGGTCAGTCCAGGACGGCGTAGGCGCGGATCGGGAAGCTGCCCATGCCGACCACCGGCGGCGGGGCGGCGTGGAGGCGGAAGCCGCTCGCCGGGAGCCGGTCCAGGCCGCCGAGGTGCTCGACGATCGGGATCCCGGCGCCGAGCAGGCCGGTGTGGGCGGGGCGGTCGAGGTCCGCCATGTCGTCGATGTTGACCGAGTCGATGCCGACCAGGGCGGCGCCCTCGGCGATCAGCCGGTGCACGGCGTCGACGGTGAGGAAGGGGTGTTCGGGGTCGCCGTACTTCTCCGTCCCCCAGTGCCGGTCCCAGCCGGTGCGCACCAGCACGGCCCGCCCGGCGACCTCGTGTTGCTCCAGCAGCTCGGGCCCGACGGCCCGGCCGGCGCCGGTCGCGTCGACCAGGACGCCCGGGACGTCGGCGAGCAGCGCGAGGTCCAGGCCGGAGAGGTCGGCGCCGTCCGGGTAGCGGTGGAACGGGGTGTCGAGGTAGGTGCCGGTGTTGGCGACCATCTCGATCCGCCCGATCTGGAACTCGGTGCCCGGGGTGTAGCGGGGCCGGGAGTCGGCGCGGGACATGTGGTCGGAGATGACCGGCCCGGGCAGGCCGGGGTAGGTGGTCATGCCGGCTTCGATCGGGTGGGAGAGGTCGACGACGGTGCGTCGGCTCGGTCGGTTCATCGGTTCGACTCCTGGATCCGGTCTTCGATCTGTTCTGAGCGGGGCGCCGGCAGCAGCCCGTCGTACTCGGGCTTGAGCTTCCAGTCGGGGTCGGGCGGGCGGTGGCCGGGGCGCGGGCAGTGCGTGGAGTGCTCGCCGGTCACCGGGTCGTGCAGGTAGCGCGGGCAGTTCTCGAACACCGCGGTCACGCCGACCCGCAGCACGGCCTCGGCGCCGTGGTGCGGGTGCAGCGCGTCACGGTCGGTCAGCACCTCGCAGGTGCCGTTGACCCGCAGCTTGGCGCGCAGGGCCGGGAAGAGGAAGAGCAGGCCCACGCGCCGCACGGCGGCGGCGTTGCCGAGCGTGCGGTACATGCCGTTGCCGTCGTAGCTGGGGATCTCCAGCGTCCGCAGGTCCGGCACGCGGACGAAGCCCGGCAGGCCGCCCTTGTAGGAGCACTCGGGGAAGCCGTCGGGGTCGATCGTCGCGACGTACACGGCGTCGGCCCCGCGGATCCACCCGGCGTGCCCCTCCTCCAGTTCGTCCAGCACGTACCTGTGTGCCAGGTGGTCGGCCAACTGCTCGCTCCCGAAGCGGCGTTGGAGGTCGCGGCTGCCGTCGTGGTAGAACTCCTCGGGCTTCACGGGGCGACCCTCACCGCAGCGCCCGCATCTGCTGCCAGACCCGGGTGTAGTACGCGTTGGCCACGCGCTCGCGGGTGAGCGCGCCCATGCCGATCTCGCGCAGCACCTCGGGGGAGTGGTGGGCCAGCGGGGCGAGCACGTTCTCCAGCCACTCGGCGCCGTGGTCGGCGTCCACGTGGACGTGGATGCGCTGGTAGAGGATGACGTCGTCCGGCACGCCGAGGCGCGCGCAGCCGTCGACCATCGCCTGGAAGCGCACCGGCGCGGTGTACTCCATGAGCCCCATCGCGGCCAGCAGGCGGGGCGTCAGGTGCCGGTGGACGCCGTACATGAGGACCAGGTTGGCGTTCTCGAACACCTCCATGCCGCCGAGGCCGGAGACGTCGACGCCGCCGAGTTCGAGCCGGGCGCGCATGTACGTGGCCGAGTGCTCGAACAGCCGGGTGTGCATCTGCTCCAGCTTGCCCTCGCCCATCTCGTCCCAGTAGTTCTCGGCCATGGTGAGCTTGCTGGTGCCGGTCGCGCCGAGCTGGGCGAGGGCGACGAGGTCGTCGAAGCGGCTGTCGACCAGCTCCTCGGCGAGGAAGAACAGCGCGATCTCCTCGATCGTGGCCTCGTCGGCGAGGTAGCGGCAGAAGGCGGGCTGGACGTGCCGGGAGCGCAGGTCGGCGAACCAGTCGGCGAGGCCCTCGGCGGTGCGCGGCAGCAGCGCCTCGTCCACCCGCCCGTCCTCCCATCGCAGCCAGGCGTCCTCGGTGGCGGCGATGACGGGGTCGGCGTTGAGGCGCGGCACCGACAGGAACGTTTCGGCGCCGCCGAGGTAGCCGGTGTAGTGACGGTGCAGCCGCTCCATCAGGGCGAGGCGGACGGCGGTGTCCGGCTCGGTGCCGGCCGCCGGAAAAGCGGCGGCGATTTCCGCGCCGGTGTGCTCCTCCGCGCCGGACTGGCTTTCCGCACCGGACCGGCCTTTCGTGCCGGTCCCGGTGCGCGGCGGCGCGATGCTCTCAGAAATGGCCCCGGACATGCATTCCTCCTGGGTTTTCCCTCCCCGGGAATTATCCCGGGGCAGGTCGGCCTGACCGCATCTTCCAGAATGCGGTTGCGGTTCGTTCACGCAGGGTTGTGTCCGCACGGATCGGGCGGAACGGGCGTGCGGCTTTTCGACGGCGGACGGGCCGTCACATCACGGTGGTGCGGTAGAGCAGCCGGTGGTGGTAGCGGCTGTCGCACGGGGTGCGGGTGTGCATGGTCGCGTCGTTGTCCCAGATGACCAGGTCGCCGACGTTCCAGCGGTGGCGGTACAGGTAGCGGTCCTTGGTGGCGTGCGCGTGCAGGTCGTCCAGCAGCTCGGCGCCCTCCTTCTCGCCGAGCCCCACGACGCCGCTGATGATCATGCTCCCGAGCAGGAGCGAGCTGCGGCCGGTCACCGGGTGGCGGCGCACGATCGGCTGCGCCACGTCCGGGGTGCGCTCGCGCTCCTCGGCGGAGAGCGGCTTCTTGTGCGGGTTGGTGAGGAGCTCCTGGTCGACGAGGTGCGCCATGGAGTGGACGGCCTGCAGACCGCCGATCCGCTCCCGGACCTCCGCGGGCAGCTCGTCGTAGGCCGTCGTGCTGTCCGCGAAGATCGTGTCGCCGCCCTCCTCCGGGGCGATCGCCGAGTACAGCAGCGAGGCACGGCTCATGACCTCGCGCCAGGAGTAGTCGGTGTGCCACTCCTCCTGGTCGTCCCCGTCGTAGAGGCCGATCGGCTCGCCGGCCTCGAAGATGTTGCTGATCTTCAGCACCTCGGGGTGATCCGGCACGACGTACCGGGCGACGGGGTAGACGTCCAGCGGGCCGAACAGCCGGCTGAAGCGGACGTGGTCGGCGTGGCTCAGGTCCTGGTCCGGCAGGACGAGGACGCGGTGGCGGACGAGGTCGTCGAGGATCCGGTCGGCGGTCTCCCGGCCGACCTCCTCGCGCAGGTCGATGCCGGTGATGCGGGCGCCGAAGACGGGGCCCAGCGGTTCGAGCGTGTAGGACGTCATGGGAAACACCTCTCGTGTGAGGTACCTCGGTCTGCGGCCGTCGGTCAGAGGGTGCGCCAGTCGCGCTCCGGATCGGCGAGGACGGCGAGCACGATCCGCCGGTACGCGGCCACCCAGCCCGCCACCGTCTCCTCGTCGAACTCCTCGGGGTTGTACTGGACCATCCCGCTGATCTCCCCCGACGGCGCGACGCCCATGTTCCAGGCGGCGCCGCCCGGGATCTGCTCGCTCGCGCTCTCGCCCTTGGCGACCGGCACGGTCCCCTCGGAGAACAGGAACGGGTCCGCGCCCCCGGCCGGGGCGGCCAGCGTCTCGGAGAAGCCGAAGATGAAGTCGCAGTTGCGCGGGTCGGCCATCGGCGCCATCAGCGACGGCACGGCCTGCTCGACCCAGTGGATCGGCACCTCGTGCCGGTACGCCTCCAGGCAGGTGGTGCGCACGGCCAGGAGGAGCTCGCGGATCGTGCCCGCGTCCGCGAGGTCGGTGCGCAGCGCCAGGAAGTTGAGGAACGGGCCCACGGTGTCCTGGTACTCGGGCCGGCCCCGCCCGTGCACGATCGTGTTGACGACCGGGTCGTCCGCCCCGGAGATCCGGCTCGCCAGCACGGCGAACGCCCCCAGCATCACCATGAAGCGCGAGCAGCGGGCGGCCTTGGCGAGCGCCGCCACCGCGTCCGTCGTCGCCGCGTCGAAGCGGAAGGGGTGCGCGACGTACAGCTCGGTGTGCTCGGGCGGGATCGGGCGGTCGGTCGGCAGGGTGAAGAACGGCGCGCCGTCCAGCCGCTTGCGCCAGTACGCGAGGTTCTCGGCCGCCGCGTCGCCGGACTGGTTCTCCGCCTGCCACCGCGTGTACTCGCCGTACTGGCGCAGCGCCGGCAGGCCCGGCTCGCGGCCCGCCGTCCGGGCGGCGTAGCACGCGGCGAGGTCGCGGTGGATCAGCTGGAGCGCCCAGCCGTCGCACGCCGTGTGGTGGCTGACGAGGCCGAGCACCGCGTCCCGCTCGTCGAAGCGGGTGAGGAACGCCCGCAGCAGCGGCAGCCGTTCGACGGGCAGCGCCGTCGACTCCGCCTCGGCGAGCAGCTGCTGCGCCGCCGCGTCGCGCCGCGCCCAGGCCACCGGCAGGTCCCGCACGTGCAGCGGCACCCGGGTGGCCGGGCGCACCTGCTGGTACGGCGGCTCGGCGTCGCGCACGATCACCGTGCGCAGCACCTCGTGCCGCACCACCACGTCGTCCAGCGCGCCCTGGAGCGCGGCCACGTCGACGGGCCCGGTGATGCGCAGCGCCTTGGACACCGTGAACCGGGGCCCGAACGAGCCGGAGCCCGCGTTGGCGCACCAGTGCTCCTGCTGGCTGGAGAGGGGGTGGCGGCCGGTCCCGTCCCCGGAGTGCCCGGCGGGCGGGACCGGCGCTGCGTCCTCGGTGTGCGGCACGTCGTCTCCTCGGCTCGGCTGTCGGAGTGCGGTTCGACACCTCGACGAACGGGAGGACCGCGGTTTGGACGACGGCGGCGAAAAATCTTCAGTCGATTTCTGCGGGGTCCTGCTTCGGCTGCTCGGCGGCGGCCTCGTGGGCCCGGACGGCGCGGGCGAAGGAGCGCAGGTCGCCCGCGAGGAGCTCGGGCACCTCCAGGGCGGGGAAGTGCCCGCCCTCGGCGAACTCGCTCCACTGGACGATGTTCGGGAAGCGCCGCTCGGCGATCCGCCGGACCGGCAGGCTCCCGTCGTGTGCGAAGGCGGCGACGGCGAGCGGCACCGGCTGCGGCGGCCCGGCGACGGGTTGGCGGGCGGCGTCGGGGAGCATGTCGGCCATCTCGTAGTACAGCTGCGCGGACGAACCGGCCGTCGCCGTCAGCCAGTAGAGCGAGACGGTGGTCAGGAGCTGGTCCCGGCTGATCGAGTCGCCGCTCGTCCAGTCCCGGAACTTCTCGGCGATCCAGGCCAGTTGGCCGACCGGGGAGTCGGTGAGGCCGTAGGCGAGGGTCTGCGGGCGGGTGCTCTGGATCTTCATGTAGCCGGCCCGGCCGGTGGTCTCGAAGGCGGCCAGGTAGGCGAGCCGCGCTTGGTCCGCCTCGTCGAGGCCCTCCAGGTCCTCCGGGCCGGTGGGCGGGGTCAGCAGGAACGTCACGTGCGCGCCCGCGAGGTGCTCGGGGTCGAGCGCGGCGGCGGTCAGCGAGATCCACACGCCGAGGTCGCCGCCGTGGGCGAGGTAGCGGCCGTAGCCGAGCCGGCGCATCAGCTCCGTCCAGGCCCGCGCGATCCGCGGCACGTCCCAGCCGGCCTCGGGCGCGGGGCCGGAGAAGCCGAAGCCGGGCGGGGCCGGTACGACGACGTGGAACGCGTCCGCCGGGTCGCCGCCGTGGCTGCGCGGGTCCGTCAGCAGCTCGATGACGTCCAGGTACTCGGCGACCGACCCGGGCCAGCCGTGGGTGAGGATCAGCGGCGTGGCGTCCGGCTCGGGGGAGCGCACGTGCAGGAAGTGCACGGTGGCGCCGTCGATCTCGGTGCGGAACTGCGGGAAGCGGTTCAGCCGCTCCTCCGCGGCCCGCCAGTCGAACTCCGTGCGCCAGTACTCGGTGAGCTCCTTCAGGTACTCCAGCGGCACCCCGCGGGCCCAGCCCGCCCCGGGTACCTCGGCCGGCCAGCGCACCGCCGCCAGGCGGCGGTGGAGGTCGTCCAGGTCCTCCTGCGGAACGGCGATTCGGAACGGCTGCATTTCCGGGCCTCCTCAATTCGGCGGGCGGCACGCCGCCCCTTCGTCCCTGCCGCCCGGGGACGCTACCAGCGCGCTCCGGCGCTAAACAGGGATCACCGGGGCACCGCCGGGCGACAGAGCAATCTGGAAGTAGAGGCGCATTCGCGGGACGTCAATGATGGTGCCGTCGGCCGGGCACGCTGCTTCGGCGCGCGCCGCCCATTCCCGTTTCTCCGGATGTGCGCTCTCGTTCGCTTTCCTCCGCTCTTCCGCTCCTTCGCTCGTTCCGCTCCTTCGCTCCTTCGCTCCTTCCGCTTCTTCCGTTCCTTCCGCCGTCGGACGTTCCAAAGAGGGGAGCACGGTGGCTACTCGAATCGGCGACCGGGCCGTGGTGCTGGGCGCCAGCGTGGCCGGGCTGCTCGCCGCCCGCCTGCTGGCCGACGCCTACCGCAGCGTCACGGTGGTGGACCGGGACGCGCTCACGTCCTCCGCCGCCCCGCGCCGCAGCGCGCCGCAGGGCCGGCACGTCCACGGCCTGCTCGCCCGCGGCCAGCAGGTGCTGGAGGAACTGTTCCCCGGCCTCACCAAGGAGCTCGCCGAACTCGGCGTCCCCGTCTGCGACTTCGGCACCGGACTCACCTGGTACTTCGCCGGCCGCCCGATCCGCAAGGCCGAGACCGGGCTGATCTGCGTCTCCGCCGAGCGCCCGCTGCTGGAGGCCCGGGTGCGCGAGCGCGTCCTCGCCCTCTCCAACGTCCGCCTCCTCGACCGCTGCGACATCAACGGCCTCGACTCCTCGCCGGACCGCGCCCGCGTCACCGGCGTGCGCGTCCAGCCCCTCGACGGCGCCGAGGAGGTCCTCGCCGCCGACCTCGTCGTCGACGCCACCGGCCGCGGCTCGCGCACCCCGCTCTGGCTCCGCGAACTCGGCTACCCGCAGGTGCCGCAGGAGCGCGTCAAGATCGACCTCACCTACACCACCGCCGAGTTCGCCGCCCCGCTGCCCGTCGACCCGATCGGCGACGGCGCCGGCCTGGTCTGCGTCGCCGGCCCCGGCCGGCCGCGCGGCGCCACGCTGGTGCGCCTGCACGACCGCTACGCCCTCGCCCTCTACGGCCTGCTCGGCGAGCGCCCGCCCACGGACCCCGAGGGCTTCCTCGCCTTCGCGAAGACGATGCCCGTCCCCGAGATCCACGCGGCCGTCGAACACGCCCGGATGATCACCGAGCCGGTCTCCATGCACTTCCCCGCGAACGTGCGCCACCGCTACGAGCGCGTCGAGCGCCTGCCCGACGGCCTGCTCGCGATCGGCGACGCCGCCTGCGTGTTCAACCCCATCTACGCCCAGGGCATGACCGTCGCCGCGATCGGCGCCACCGTGCTCCGCGGCCACCTGGAGCGCGGCGTCCCGCCCCGCCCGCGCGACTACTTCCGCGACCTCGCGGCCGTCATCGACGCGCCCTGGGACATGGCCGTCGGCGGCGACCTCGGCTTCCCCGAGGTCCGGGGCCGGCGCACGCTCGCCGTGCGGATGGCCAACCTCTACATGCCGCGCCTGCAGGCCGCCGCCGCCCACGACGCCACCCTCTCCACCGCGTTCCTGCGCGCGGCCGGCCTGGTCGACCCGCCCCAGGCGCTCATGCGGCCCTCGGTGGTCACCCGGGTGTTCCGGCCGCGTCCCAAGTCCTGACGCGTGTCCTGCCAGGTGCGTCCTGCCAGGTGTGTCCCGCCCGACCAACCCGCACACGGAACTACCGGAGGTTCCCCGTGACAGCCCACCCCGAGCCCATCGTGCTCGACCCCACCGGCCGGGACGTCCACGCCGAGGCCGAACGCCTGCGCGCGCAGGGCCCGGTGGCGCAGGTGACCCTGCCCGGCGACGTCCGCGCCTGGTCGGTCGTCGGCTACGACACCGTCCGCCAGGTGCTCAACGACGAACGCTTCGCCAAGAACGCCCACGAGCACTGGCCCGCCTTCGTCAACGGCGAGATCAGCGACGACTTCCCGCTGATCGGCTGGGTGCTCATGGACAACATGACCACCAGCGACGGCGCCGCCCACGCCCGGCTGCGCAACCTCACCGCCAAGGCCTTCACCATGCGCCGCACCGAGGCCATGCGCCCGCGCGTCGAGCGCATCGTCCGCGAGCTCCTCGACGACCTCGCCACCGCCGCGCCCGGCGAGGTCGTCGACCTCAAGGACCGCTACGCCTACCCGCTGCCCACCAAGGTGATCTGCGAACTCTTCGGCGTCCCCGAGCACATGCGCCGCGATGTGATGCGCGGCGGCGAGGTCAACACCGAGACGACGATCAACCACGAGGAAGCCGTCGCCAACGTCGAGTCCTGGCACAACGCGATGTACGAACTCATCGAGATGAAGCGCAAGGAGCCGGACGACGACCTCCTGAGCATGCTCATCGAGGCCCGGGACAACGGCTCCCGCCTCAACCAGTCCGAACTCGCCGGCACCCTGCACCTGATGCTCGGCGCCGGCTCCGAGACGACCACCAACCTGCTCAGCAAGGCCGTCGTCGCGCTGCTCACCCACCCCGAGCAGTTCGCGCTGGTCCGCGACGGGAAGGTGCCGTGGCGGGACGTCATCGAGGAGACCCTGCGGGTCGAGTCCCCGATCGCCCAGCTGCCGTTCCGCTTCACCACCGAGGAGGTGGAGCTCGCGGGCGTGCGGATCCCCAAGGGCGACCCGGTGCTGATCGGCTTCGCCGCCTCCGGGCGCGACCGCGGCCGGCACGGCGAGGACGCCGACCGCTTCGACATCACCCGCCCCGACAAGGAGCACCTGTCCTTCGGCTACGGCGTCCACCACTGCCTCGGCGCGCCGCTGGCCCGCATGGAGGCCGCGATCGGGCTGCCCGCGCTCTTCGAGCGCTTCCCCGACCTGGCCCTCGCCGTCCCGGCCGAGGAGGTCCAGCCGCAGGGCACCTTCCTGCTCAACGGCACCGCCACGCTGCCCATCCGCCTGACGCCCGCTTCCTGACCACCTCGAAGGAGCCCCATGAACGCGAACGCACCGGTGAACGCGAACGCACCGGCCCGCGCGGAGCTGGTCCGCCGCGCGGCCGAAGTCGCCCCCGTCCTGCGCGCCAACGCCCCGTGGGGGGACGAGCACCGGCGGCTGCACGAGGAGTCCCTGGCGGCGCTCACCGACGCCGGCCTGTTCAAGATGCGGATGCCGGCCCGCTACGGCGGCTACGAGACCGACGCCGCGACCTTCGTCGAGGTGATGACCGAACTCGCCAAGGGCGACGGCTCGGCGGCGTGGAACGTCTCCGCGTGGTCGATCTCGGCCTGGATGGCCTGCCAGTTCCCTGACCACGTCCAGGACGAGGTGTTCGGCGCGTCCGCCGGGGACGTCCGGGTGTGCGGCGTGCTCAGCCCGAGCGCCTCCGCCGTCCCGTCCGCCGCCGGCGCCGTGGTGAACGGCGCCTGGCAGTTCATCAGCGGCGCGCACCACAGCGGGTGGCAGGTCGCCCTCGCGATGGGACCGACGCCGGACGGGCAGTCGCAGTGGCCGCTGATGGCGCTGATCCCGCTCTCCGACCTGACGATCGTCGACGACTGGGACACCACCGGCCTGCGCGGCACCGGCAGCGTCACCACCGTCGCCGAGGACGTGTTCGTGCCGCAGGACCGCCTGCTGCCGCTCGCCCTCGTGCTCCAGGAGCAGTCCGCCTCCAAGCTCAACCCGGAGTCGGCGCTCTACCGCGCCCCGCTCATCGCCACCGGCTGCACGACCTTCACCGGCACCGCGATCGGCCTCGCCAAGTCGGCGCTCGCGACGTACCTGGAGCAGCTCGACAAGAAGATCACCTACACCGAGTACGGGTCCCGGCGCGAGGCCGCCGTCACCCACCTCCAGGTGGCGGAGGCGGCGCTGCAGATCGAGGAGGCCGAGGGCCACGCCGCGCGGCTGGCCGCCCTGGTCGACGCCAAGGGCGCGGCCGGCGAGCCGTGGACGGTCGAGGAGCGGGTGCACGCCCGCGCCTACCTCGGCCGCGTTTTCGACCGTGCCACCCGCACCGCCCGCACCCTCGCCGACGCGAGCGGCGGCGGCTCCCTCTACCTCACCGGCGCGCTCCAGCGCACCGTGCGGGACCTCCACGCGCTGAGCCTGCACGCCCTGATGCACTCGTCGACCAACACCGAGCTCTACGGCCGCGTGCTGTGCGGGCTGGCGCCCAACACGATGTACCTGTAGCCGCGTTCCGCCGCTCCTGGGAAAGCACCCGGGAGCGGCGGAGCTTCTCCGACCTCAGGCCTCGGTGGCCTGCGGCCAGACGTCCGCCCGGACCAGGCCGAGGACCAGGGCCGCGATGTTCCACGCGTCGTCCTCGCCCCGGTGGTGCCGCCCCTCAAGGGGCAACCCGGCCAGCTCCAGGGCCTTCGCCATGCCGGGGCGCTTGCGCAGCCCGTACGCGTCGGCGAAGACCGCCTTGGCGTTGGTGTGCCGCTCGCCGAAGCCGAAGGGGTACGCCACCCCGTTGTCGCGGCACTGGCGGGTGAACTGCTTGCGGTCGTAGTCGCCCCAGCTGGCCCAGGCCCGCTCGCCCGCGCCGTGCTCGTCGGCCAGCAGCGCGCAGGCGTCGGCGAACGACAGGCCGGTGTCGACCTCCCACTGCGTCAGCCCGGTCAGCTCGGTGCAGAACGCGCTGACGGTCGAGCGCCCCGGCCGCACCAGGATCCGGTGGCGCCCGACGCGTTCGCGGGCTTCGAGGTCGACGACGGTCAGCCCGATCTCGATGATCTCGTTGACCTCCCCGGGCGGCACCCGGCCGTCCCAGCAGGTGGCCTCGACGTCCACCACGTTGAGCAATCGTGCGTCCATGCGGGGATCATGGGCGGCGGCCGCCGGTGCGGTCAATCGGTTATCGGCCGCGCCCGGTGGGCATGGTGGGTGTCAAGGCCGGGTGGATCGAGGCGGGCTCGGCAGTCTCGATCCGCGACCCGGCAGGGCACCGTCGAAGGGCAGGAATGGCAGGGAACGGCTGGGACGAGGGGCCGAGACGGCGGATCGTGGTCGGCGTGAACGGATCACCGGGGAGCCGCGCGGCCCTGCGGTGGGCGATCGCCGAGGCGCGGCGCACCGGGGCAGGCCTGCTCGCCGTGCACGCCTGGCAGTCGCCGGTCGGCGAGCGGCGCGCCCTGCGGTACCCGGACTGGCCCCCGGTGGTCGAGGCCCGGGAGGCCGCCGCCGACGTGCTGGCCGCGGCGATGGAACTGGCCTTCGCGGCCGGGGTCGTCGCCGACGGCGAACTGGTGCGTGGTGCAGCGGCCGCTGCCCTGGTCCGGATCGCGGACCGCGAGGGCGGCCTGCTGGTCCTGGGCACGGGCACCCGCACCGGCCGCTTCCGCGCCGCCCGCGGCCGTGGCCGAGTCGCCGCCCACTGCCTGAAGCACGCGCGCTGTCCGGTGCTCACCGTTCCGCCGACGGCGGAGCGCAGCGAAGCCACCCCGGCGGTGAGGCTGTGACGCGGCCGCTGGGCACTTGCGGCGGCCGGTGCACCGCTGGCAGCCTGACGGGGTGATCAACACGCCTGCGGCGCCGGACGCGCTGGACGACTTCACCGAGCACCGCCGACTCCTCTTCGGCACCGCCTACCGCCTGCTCGGCAGCGTCGCCGACACCGAGGACGTGCTGCAGGACGCCTGGCTCGCGTGGTCCCGCGTCGACCGGGAGACGGTCGCCAACCCGCGGGCCTACCTGGTGCGCACGGTCACCAACCTCTCGCTCACCCGGCTCACCTCGGCCCGGGCCAAGCGCGAGGCGTACGTCGGCCCCTGGCTGCCCGAACCCCTGCTCACCGCCCCGGACATCGCGGACGGCGCCGAGCTCGCGGACTCCGTCTCCACCGCGATGCTCGTGGTCCTGGAGAGCCTCGGCCCGGTCGAGCGGGCGGTGTTCGTGCTGCGCGAGGCCTTCGGGTTCTCGCACGCGGAGATCGCCGGGTTCCTCGATCGGAGCGAGGCGACGGTCCGCCAGATCGCCCACCGCGCCCGCGAACACGTCCGCGCCCACCGCCGGCGCTTCGACAGCGACCCGCAACAGCGCCGCGAGATCACCGACCGCTTCCTCGCGGCCTGCACCGGCGGCGACCTGAACGCGGTCATGGAGCTCCTCGCCCCGGACGTGACCGCGTGGTCCGACGGCGGCGGCAAGGTCACCGCGGCCCGCCGCCCGCTGCACGGCACCGACGGCGTCGCCCGCTGGATCCTCGGCGTCCTCGCCAAGCCCGAACTCCAGGGCATGGCCTGGCGGTCGGCCGTCATCAACGGCGAGCAGAGCGTCCTGTTCACCATGGACGGCCAGCCGGTCGGCGCGCTCACCTACGACATCGCCGACGGCCGCCTCCAGAACCTGCGCTTCCAGGTCAATCCCGACAAGCTGACCGGCCTGGCCGGTCTGTCCGGTCTGTCCGAGGAGACGGCGTGACGACCCTGAACCTCTGGCGTCGGCCCCTCGCCGAGCTGCCGGCCGACGTGTGGGACCGCACCGACGTGACCGTCCTGATCCTCGCCGAGACCGGCCTCACCGAAGTCCCTCCCGCCGTCGGCGCGTTGCAGCGCCTGCGCACCCTCGACCTCGGCCACAACAAACTCGCGTCCCTCCCCGCCGAACTGGGCGATCTCACGGGCCTGCGCGACTTCCTCTACCTGCACGACAACGGGCTGTTCACCCTGCCCGACACCCTCGGCCGTCTCACCGCGCTGCGCTACCTCAACGTCGGCGAGAACCGGCTCCGCGAACTCCCGTCCACGATCGGCGACATGGCGTCGCTGGTGGAGCTCCGCGCCCAGTACAACCGGCTCGCCGCGCTCCCCGACTCGATCGGCCGCCTCGGCGCCCTGCGCGAACTCTGGCTGCGCGAGAACCGGTTGAGCACCCTGCCCGCGTCGATCGGCGACCTGGCCAACCTGCGCGAGCTCGACCTGCGCGAGAACCACCTCACGGAGCTCCCGCCATCCCTCGCCGGCCTGCCCCTGCTGCGCCGCCTCGACGTGCGGAGCAACCGGATCGCCACCCTCCCGCCGTGGCTCACCGAACTCCCGGCCCTGGAGAAGCTCGACCTCCGCTGGAACCCGGTGACCCCCGCCCCCGCCCTGCTCGAAGCGCTCACGGCCCGGGGCTGCGAAGTCCTCTACTGAGTTCGGGAAGGCCTGCGTAACCGGGAGCTTCGGTCCTCACGTGGACGGCGCCGCCCCGGCGTGCAGGACCTCGTCGCTCTCGGAGTCGACGACCTCCCAACCGAGCAGGTCGGCGATCCCGGTGGCCACTGCCAGCGCGGCGGTGTAGCCGTCGGGCGTGGAGCAGATCAGCTCCACCACGTCGACCCGCGCCGGCACCCGGCCCTCGTGGACGGCGTAGCCGCCGGTCTCGCCGCACGCGGCGATGCTCACATCGAGCCACTCGCGGCCGTCCTCGGCCCGGTAGGAAGCCAGGTCGGTCCTCCGGAGGCCGGGCACCGCGTCCAGGTGTGCCAGCAGCACTCCCGCCGCCACGCTTCCGTCGTGGCGGCGGTCCGGCCATACGGTCAGGTACCAGTACATGCCGACATCCTCGCACCGGCCGCTGTCGGTCCGGCGTTCCGAGGAGGCCGTCCCGGTCCACCCCCGTGGGTCCGGGACGGCCTCCTCTGCTTCAGGCGGCGGTGTCCTGCGGGTACCACCGGAGTTCGACGGTGTTGCCGTCCGGGTCCTGGACGTAGACGGAAGTGGCGGTGCCACGGGCGCCGTAGCGGGGGACGGGGCCCTCCAGGACGGTGAAGACGCCCGAGTCGATGACCTCCTGCCAGTCGAGGGGCTCGACGGTGAGGCAGATGTGGTCCACGTTGGACTCGTGCCGGGGGCGGTGCACCAGGTCGATGATGGTCTCGGCGGTGACCCGGACGGACGGGAAGGACACCTTGCCGGCCCGCCACTCGTCGACCCGGACGGGCTCCAGGCCGAGGAGGCCGGAGTAGAAGGCGAGGGACCGCTCGATGTCGGCGACGTTGAGGACGAGGTGGTCGAAGGCGATGACGCGCATGGTGGCGGCTCCGGGGGTGTGGTTTCCGCTGGTGACGGGTTCCACGATCCTCCGCCCGGAAGTGATCATCAATGCCGGATCGTCGTATGATCGTTGAGCTGAATTAAACGATGCTGCATGATGCCGCAGTGAGCGGTGCCGGAGTAGGCGATGCCGGATCGAACGATGCCGGGAGCGGCGGGCGAGGGGGCACCATGCTGGAGCGGCTGGAGACCGAGGTCTTCCTCGCGCTCGCCGGGGAACTGCACTTCGGCCGGACCGCCGAGCTGCTGAACCTCACCACCGGGCGGGTCAGCCAGGTGGTCAGGAAGCTGGAGCGCCGGATCGGCGCGCCGCTGTTCGAGCGCACCAGCCGGTCCGTCCGGCTCACCCCGGTCGGGCGGCAGCTGGCCGAGGACCTCGTCCCGGTGGTGGCCGCGATGGAGGAGGCGCTGCGCCGCGCGGTGGACGCCGGCCGGGGAGTGACGGGCGAGCTGCGGGTGGCGTTCATGGGGGAGTGGACGGCGCCGGTGCTGCTGAGGGCGGTCGCGCTGTTCGGCGAGCGGCACCCCGACTGCCGGGTGGACGTCCGGGAGGCGCAGCTCTCGAATTCGCGGTCCGGCCTGGCGGACGGTTCGGTCGACGTCCTGGTCGCCTCCTTCCCCTTCGACGGCATGGCCACCGGGCCGGTCCTGCTGACCGAGCGCCGGGTCCTGGCGGTGCCGGCCGGGCACCCGCTGGCGGCGGAGGAGTCGGTGTCGCTCGACGTGCTCGCGGACCACCCGGTGGTGCAGTACCCGGCGGTGACGTCGGTCGGGTTCAAGCGCGACCGCACCCCCGACCGCACCCCGTCCGGCCGCCCGGTGCCCAAGGGGCCGTCCGGCGGGACGTTCTCCGAGATGCTCAGCCTGGTCGCGCTGGGCCGGGGCGTCCTGCCGGTCGGCGAGCACTGCCGCCAGTACTACCCGCGCCCCGACCTCGCCTACGTCCCGATCCACGACGCCCCGCCGATCGAGCGCGGCCCGGTCTGGCTGCCGGGCAACACGACGGAGCGGGTCCGCGAGTTCGTCCGGGCGGCGGCCGACGTGGCCGCCGCCGGTGCGGCCGTGGTGCGGTAGCGCGCTCAGCCCGCCGGGGTCGTGGCCGGCTGGTCGCAGAAGGTGCCGGACGCGAAGCTGAACACGGTGTACGTGCGGTCCGCCACGGTGAACTCCGCCGCCTCGCGCATGCCCAGGTGCCGGTGGACCGCGAGCGACTTGTGGTTGGACTGTTCGACGAACAGGACGCCGTGGTCGAAGCGGTCGCGCAGGTTCGCGTCGACCGCCCGCAACAGGCGCCGCACGACCCCGCGCCCGCGGAACTCCGGATCCACGACCACCGGCCCGTACAGGTAGAAGCGGTCCGGCGCGAGCCCGGCGCGCACGGCGGCCTCGCAGGTCTGACGCGGCGGCCCTTCGTCGAGGGCCGGGGAGGCGGGAACGGTGAGGGCGGCGCCAGCGATCCGCCCGTCCTCCTCGACGATGTAGATGCCGGTGGTGGCCTCCATCGCGGCGAGCTTGTCCTCGTCGAAGCGGCCCTGCACGAAACCCCGCTCCGCGCGCTCCTCCGGGGACAGCCCGTCGCCCCGGGCGCCGTCGATCAGGGCGAGCACCGTGGCACGGTCGGCGGCGACTGCTGTACGTGTCGACAAGGTCATGCCGACAACCTATCCGGCCCCGGCGGCCGGGCGTTCGTCGGCCCGCGGCCCTTTGTGGCACCGGGGCGGGAGGGCGGCACAGAGGGCGCCGAAGGGAAGGAAGGCGGCCGCGTGCCAACAGGCGTACCCGATGGAGGCGTTGCCGCTCAGCAGCGTGGTGCCCCAGAGCGCGAGCGCCGTTACCGCGGCACTGAGCAGTCCGGCACGGGCGCCGGACCTCGGGTCCGCGGCGCGGAGGCCCGCGAGCGTCCACAACGACAGGGTGGCCGCGATGACGACCGGCGCCGCCACGGAGCCGGGAACGGCATCGAACGCTCCCGTCCGTTCACGGAGGAAGTCGAGCGACTGTACGACGCCGGCCGCGAGCCCCAGCCACGCCGCCCGTCCGCGCTCACTCATCGGACGGGCCGAAGTCGTAGCGCACGCCGGTCAGTTGCTCCGAGGCCTCCCACAACGTCCGCTGCGCGCCGGTGTCGTGCGAGCCGGGACTCGAACTCCTCACGACCGGGTGGCCGCTGAACTCGCCCGGGCCGCTGGGGGCGTAGTACTCGCCTCCCTTGGCCTCCGGGTCGGTGGCGGCGCGCAGGATCGGCAGTGCGCCGTGCTGGGCGGTGTGGGTGAACGGGCGCCACAGTCCCCAGGACGGTCCCCGGAAGAGGGCGGGCATCGAACGGTTCAGCTCGGTGCGGGCCGCGCCGGGGTGAGCGGCCACCGAGAGCAGGGCGGAGCCCGAGGCGACGAGGCGGCGCTGCAACTCGTGGGCGTGGAGCAGGTTGGCCAGCTTGGACCGGGCGTAGGCGGCGGCCGGGCGGTACCCGCGCGTGAACCGGAGGTCGTCGAAGTCGAGTCGTGCCGACCGGTGGGCGGGGCTGGTGACCGTCACGATCCGGGCGCCCGGGGTGTCGCGGAGCAGGTCGAGCACGAGTCCGGTGAACGCGAAGTGGCCGAGGTGGTTGATCCCGAGGTGTGTCTCGAAGCCGTCCCGGGTGCGGCCGGGCGGGGCCCACATGACGCCCGCGTTGTTGATCAGGAGGTCCAATTCACTGCACATCGTGTGGAGTTGGTCGGCCGCGGCCCGAACGGACGACAGTGCGGCAAGGTCCAGCGGCAGGGTGACGACGCGGGATCGCGGTGCGGTGCCGCGGATCCGTGCGGCGGCCTGTTCGGCGCGTTCGGCGTCGCGGCAGGCGAGCACCACCGTGGCGCCGCGCCGGGCCAGCGACTCGGCGGTGTGGAAGCCGACGCCGGTGTTGGCCCCGGTGATCAGTGCGGTGCGGCCGGTCTGGTCGGCGATGCGCTCGGCGGTCCAGCGGTGCTGTGCCATCCGATCCTCCTGGTGACGGAGAGTATAATCGGGATGAGCGTCCCGCTTTCACTATCCGGGACGTCCGTCCCGGTTGTCAACGGCGATCGGGGCCCGAACGGGCGGAGGGAGACGGGGCGTGCGGGCCGATGCGCAGCGCAACCGCGTGAAGGTGCTCGAAGCCGCCTCGGCGGCCTTCGCGGAGGAGGGCCTCGCGGTGAGCGTCCAACGGATCGCCCGGCGGGCCGGCGTGGGCACGGGCACGGTGAGCAGGCACTTCCCCACCAAGGACGACCTGTTCCGGGCGATCGTGCTCAGCCGCGTCGAGCGGCTGGTCGAGCGGGCCCGCGCCCTCGCCGACGAGCAGGAGCCGGGCGAGGCCTTCTTCGGGTTCTTCGCCTACATGGTCGCGGAGGGCGCGATCAACCGGGGGCTGGGAGAGGCCCTGGCCGGCGCGGGGTTCGACATGGAGGGCGCCGCGATCGAGGCCGGCTACGACGTGGGTGCTGCCCTGTGCGACCTGCTCGTCGGTGCGCAGCGGGCGGGCGTGGTGCGGGCGGACGTGACCGTGGCGGACGTCAAGGCGCTCATGCTGGCCTGCCTCACGCGGGAATTCACGCAGCCCGAAGAAGGCGCCCGCGAGCGCCTACTGGACGTCGTGCGCAGGGGGTTGCGGCCGGAGGCCGACTGACCGCGGGCCGAGCGGCGGGTCCGAGAAAAGATCACCACCGGCTTCATCCACCTGCTACGGTGGATCACATGAAGCGCGCTGCACTCGCCACGACGACGCCGGAGAGAGTCCCGGTGCGCTGACTGCTGACCTAGTCCGAAGCCCCGGGGCGAGTGCCCCGGGGCTTCGCCGTTTCCGGATCCACTCGTCCCGCCCTCCGAGTGGAGACCACCCCATGAACGTTCACGCCCCCGCCGACGTCCACGCCGACTGCGCCGCCGCGCATGACCACGCCGCTGCCGCGCACGAGCACGTGCCCGCCGCGCACGACCACCGCAAGCTCGGCCGCGAGCTGGACCTCTTCGACACCGATCCCTTGATGGGCTCCGGCCTGCCCTACTGGCTGCCCGACGGCGCCGCCGTCCGCCACGCCCTGGAGGAGTACATCCGCGGCCGCGAGCGCCGCGCCGGCTACCGCCACGTCTACTCGCCCGTCCTCGGCAAGCGCGAGCTGTACGAGATCTCCGGCCACTGGGCGCACTACCGCGACGACATGTACCCGCCCATGCAGGTCGGCTCGGAGGAGATGGTGCTGCGCCCCAGCCTCTGTCCCCACCACGCGCTGATGTACCGCTCCCGCCCGCACAGCTACCGCGAACTGCCACTGCGCATGGCGGAGTTGGGCGGCATGTACCGCTCCGAGCTGTCCGGCGTGCTGGGCGGCCTCACCCGCGTCCGGGCGATCCAGCTGAACGACGCCCACGTCTTCTGCACCCCCGAGCAGGCCGCCGACGAGGCCGTCGCCGCACTGGAGCTGATCCGCGACGCGCACCGCGCGCTCGGCATCGTGCCCGTCCGCTACCGCCTCTCGCTGCCCGGCGCGGGCGGCAAGTACGTGGCCGACCCGGCCCTTTGGGAGCGGGCGGTCGCGCTGCTCACCGAGGTGCTGGAGCGCTCCGGCGTGCCGTTCGAGGCGGCGGAGGGCGAGGCCGCGTTCTACGGGCCCAAGATCGACGTCCAGATCGCCGACGGCGCCGGGCGCGAGTTCACCCTCTCCACCGTCCAGATCGACTTCCACCAGCCCGAGCGGTTCGACCTGCACTACATCGGGCCGGACGGCGCCAAGCACCGCCCGGTGATGGTCCACCGCAGCGTGATCGGCAGCGTCGAGCGGGTGGTCGCCCACCTGATCGAGCTCTACGGCGGAGCGTTCCCCGCATGGCTCGCGCCGGCCCAGATCGTGCTGGTGCCGATCTCGGAGGCCGAGGTCCCGCAGGCCGAGCGGCTGCGTGCGCGCTGCCTGGACCTCGGGCTGCGCGTCGAGATCGCCGGTCCCGAGCACGGGAGCCTCGGGGCGCGGATCCGGGAGGCGCGCCTGGTGCCGTACCAGGCGGTGATCGGCGCGCGGGAGGCGGCGGACGGGCGCGTCGCGCTGCGCCTGCGGGACGGGCGCCGGCTCGACCCGATGCCGGCCGAGGAGGCGCTGGCGCGGATCGGCGCGCTGGTGGCGGCGTACAGCGGCGAGTTGTGGGAGGACGGGCCGGCCCGCTGATCCGAGGGCATACGTACGACTAGTGCGGCAAGCGGTGTGTCGGATCGTCAAGATGGCTCGGCCGCCCGTCGAATGGGCGCGGCGGCCGAGTCCCCGGCCGCCGTCCCCCTCGTTCCGGAGGTACCCATGCGTATCCCGCGCAGGATCGTCGGACCCGCCCTCGCGGCGTGCCTGGCCCTCGCCGGCTCGGCCGCCGTCGCACCCGCCGCCCCGGCCTCGCCGCTCCCGTCCCGGCCGCTGCCGATCCCGGCGGTCCAGTACTGCGCCGCCGTCCTCGGCCACGTGCCCGGCGCGGACGGCCGGTCCCCGATGCTCGGGCGGGCCTGTTCGACGGACTCCCGCGAGGACGCCCTCGCCAAGGCCGACGGCGTGGGCCGCTCCGCCGAGCGGCCGATGGACCGCACGCTGCTGCTGGAGGAGTTCAAGGACGTCGAGTACCGGGGTGGCGTCCTCTACGCCTTCTACGGCGATGCGGGCGGTTGCGACGCCACCGGCTACCACCTCGTGAACTACTTCGACGTGGCGCTCAACGTCTCGTCGATGAAGGGCTACAACAACTGCAACGCCGTCCACCTGTGGTCCACCCTCGACGTGGAGAAGACGATGGACCTGCCGGCCCCCGCCCTGGGCGGCAACTTCAACGACGCCGTCCGCGAACTCCAGGTCTTCCACCGCTGAGTGCCCGTCCCGGCGGGCCCGCCCCCCCCGGGGGGGCCGGGCGCCCGGGCGCCGGTGAGGATGGGCGGGGGACAGCCCGCGGGCCCGCCCGGGGGCCCCC